>NZ_JBSFJV010000068.1:0-45068 GCF_053598235.1 Kitasatospora sp. NPDC001159 | reverse complement strand
GGACACTTCCTTCAGGCCGCCTTCCAGCGGGCCCTCCGGGCGCTTCGTTCTTTCGTGTTTCCAGCTTATCAGATGTTTTCCGCTCCGTTTCCGGGACTTCGTTCATCCAACTCGCCGGTGTCTTCCAGGACTTGACGCCCCGTCCGACGTTTCAAACACTAGCCGACCTTCGCTCCGAAAAGCGAATCCGGCCCCAATCCGATAAACGCACACGCCACAAAACACCTGACCGCACCGCGACAACGCGAAACGACCGGCGAGGACCAAAAAGTGATGGTTCAGAGGATTGGCCGCCCCGGGACCGTCCGCGCAGATGCGTGTCCGGTGCTCCCTGCCGAGCGACTGGGAGACAGTACCCCTACTCGGCTCCCGAAACAAATGCCCAGCTCGGACCGCAGTGGTGCGGCGCCCTCCCCTCTCCTGCCGCTATCGGATGCCGCCGGCCACCGCCAGCCTTGCGGCCTCCGCCAGGCCGTCCCGCCACGGTTCGCCGTGGCCCGGCAGAACGGTGTCGATCTCGTATTCGGCGACCTTCTCCAGGGAAGTCAGCGCCGCCCTGCTGTCCTGGGTGAAGGCCCGACAGATGACGCAGGGGCCGACGTGGCCGGCGACCGCGTCATTGGTGACCAAGGCGTCACCGGTGAAGGCAAGGGAGGCGTCCGGGAACACGTAGCTGGTGCTGCCGTGCGTGTGCCCGGGGGTGTGCACTGCCAACGGCAGGCCGGGCACGTCGAGTCGGGTGTCGTCCGTGAAGGTGCGGAGCTCCCGGACCGCCGGCGTGCGGAGCGCGCCGCCCCGGGCCAGGTGCAGCGGCGCCCGCAGGCCGCTCGGGCGGCGGACCGCGTAGCCGAGAAGGGAGCGCTCAGGGCGCCAGATCCGGTTGAGGCGCCGCGGTTCGGCCAGGATCGGCGCATCGGACTCGTGCACCCAGACGTCGGCCCCGGATTCCACCCGGACCCGCTCGGCGAGGCCCACGTGGTCCGGGTGGCCGTGGGTGATCAGGACCGCCGCGATGTCGGTGATGGGTCTGGCGAGAGCGCGCAGTGCCCCGAGCAGGCCGTCCCAGTGCGCGGGAAGCCCGGCGTCGACCAGCACCAGGTCTGGGCCGGTGTCGACGAGGTAGAAGTTGACCAGGTCGTCGCCCAGCCGGTGGGCGGTGGGCGTCGGGGGCTGTAGGGCGCTCATCTCGATCACCGGCCCAGCTGGATGATGGTGGCGGGCAGAGTCGCGACGCGCTCGGCGCCGAGCAGTCGCGCCGCCGTCCGGGCGCCCGGGGTCGGGCCGTCGAGCAGCGTGGCCGCAGCCGCGGCGGCCAGGGCCGCGGTGAAGGCGAAGCCCTCGCCGGTAGTCAGCTCGGCGACGTGCCGTCGGCCGTCCCCGGCGGTGAGTTCCGCGTAGGCGTAGGAGCGGCCGTCCGTCCCGGCGCCGCCGCGCGGGGCGGCGTAAGCGGTCACGTCGGGCGCACCGCCGGCGTCGCGCGCCGCTTCGAGATCTCCGGTCGGCACGGGCATCACCGTTCGGTCGGCGCCGCCGAAGGTGAGCGTCGTGGCGCCCTCGCCGAGCGGGAAGCGGACCAGCTCGCCGGCCCGGTAGACGGTGGCGCCCTCGGCAGCGGCCTCGGCCACCGTCGTGCGGACGCCCTCGGTGTCGTACGCAGTGGTGGCGGCCGAGGCGACGACCACGCTCGCCGGGTCCGCCACCCGCCCGCGCAGGGCCAGCACCAGCGCCTCGGTGGCGGCCGGTCCGAAGCCGGCCCCGGTGACGAGCGCGACGCCCCGCTCGCGCGCCTCGGCGTCGCGGTCGAGCAGGGCACGCACGGCGGCCCGCTCGTTGGCGAGGTCGACGTACGCCGTGCCGGCGTCGAGGCAGGCGCTCACCACGGGTGGGGCCAGGCGGGCGAACGGGTCGACCGTGTTGACCAGTACCTTTCCCGCCCGGGCCACCGCGGCCAGCGAGGCGGGGTCCGCGAGCTCCGCGGCCAGAACGGTCACCGCCCCGCCGTCGAACCGCGCTGCGATCGCCGCCAGCCGGCCCGCGTCCCGGCCGACCAGCGTCACCGTCCCACCCTGCCGGACGAGGTTTCCGGCGATCAGGTTGCCGGTGGCGCCGGTGGCGCCGAGAACGACGAAGTCGGATCTCATGATCGTGCTCCTTCCGCCCGAGCGGGCTTCCGTCGATGACGGGACAACAATGACACAACATCGATGTCTTGTCATCAATGTTGCGGCATCAATGTCGTGTCATTGATATGCTGGCCCCACATGGCCCGCACCCGGTCAACCGACGAAACGAAGGGCAGCCCGTGACCGCCGACCAGAGCCGCGCCACTCGGGCTCCGCAGGACGAACTGCGCTACCTGCTCCTGGCCGCACAGCGCGAGGGCAGCCGCCGGCTCGGCGACGCCCTGCGCCACCTGGGCCTCACCCCCGCCCAGGCCGAGGTGCTCGACGTCCTCGCCGCGCACCAGCCGGTCACCCTGGCCGCCCTCGGGCGCCTGCTGGTCTGCGAACAGGGCAGCCCCAGTCGGCTGGTCGACTCGCTGGTCCAGCGCGACCTGGTCAGCCGGATCCCGCACGAACAGGACAAGCGCGCCGTCCTGATCCAACTCACCGACGCCGGAAGCACGCTGGCCGCCCAGCTCGGCGACGCGACCGCACGGCTGACCACCGAGATGGCGGCCCGGCTCACGTCCTCGGAGGTCGACACCCTCACCACCCTCCTGCACGCCCTCCTCGACGGCACCGACGCCGCCCGGGCCATCCGCAGCCGGTACCCGCACTGAGCGCCCCCCGGACGGCCAGTCCGACGTGAACGGGCCGGGGTCGTGGCGGGTGCATCCGCCACGACCCCGGCCGAGGGTGTCCGCTACCCGACCGGGCGCACCGCTACCTGAACAGGCGGTCGCCGCTGTTGGCCATGCGGTGGGTGGAGCCGTGGCGGTTCACCCAGTCACGCACCAGGTCGACGGCGTTGGCGCACTGCCAGCTGTCGTCGTACTAACGCACGCCGGTGAAGGCGCCGTAGCCCGCGATGATGCCGTCCACCTGGGCGTCGCCCAGCAGCTTGTCGACGTACCACGGGTCGTTGTAGGTGGTCTCCAGGACAGCGTGGCCGCGAGCCGGCCGGCGGCACGGTCCGCGGCGCCCTTCTTCAGTTCCGCGCACGTGTTGTAGGTAGCTTCGGTGCAGTTGCCGAAGCCCTTGGTGATGTCGCTGTCGCCGTAGTCCATCGCCCGGTGACCGTTGGGGATCCCGGCACCGGACCGGCTGAAGGCGTTCTGGGCCTGGTCGCGGGTGCCGGTCGTCGTCATTCCCTCCAGACGGCCGAGCTTGCCCTCCAGGCTCTTCCAGCCGCGGCCGCCGACGTCCGGGGTGTTGCCGCCGTGGTACTCGTAGAACCCGTAGAGCACCTGGATCCCGGCGGCCGTCAACCGCTGGGCCTTGTCGTGCAGCCCGGCGACGCTGCACCCGCGGTTCTGCTGCTCCCCGCAGTAGTTCGGGTCCTTGATGTCCAGCCAGACCAGCGACAGCCGGCGCCCCGCGTTGGCGTTGGAGACGATGCGGTCGATCATGCTGTCGAAGCTGGGGCCCAGCCGGTTGTCGCCGGCCGAGGAGCAGTCGTGATAGGCGCGCCATTCGTTCGGGTTCCACCAGGCGCAGACGTCGATCTCGATGCCGTTGGCGCCGTGCTTGAGCGCGGCGTCCACGCCGTCCAGGGTGTCGACCCGGTGCGCGACGGCGTAGATCGGGTGACGCTGATCGGCCGCTGCCGCCGGGGTCGTTGCGATCGCGGTGCCACCGACGATCCCGCACAGCGCCGCCATCAGCGCCGGCAGCGTCCGCAGGCCGGCACCGTGCCTGAGGTGAGTGGTCAAGACGGGCACTCCTTCTTGTCGAGGTCGACCATCCTGAGGTGACATGCCCATTTCACCAGGTGCGTTGCCGAACCGTAAATGCTCGATAAACGACCCGGGGCATACCTATGCATTACTCGGCACGGCTCGCGGCGGACGGGGCCGGGACGAGGGAGCCGGTCGCCGACCTGCCCGGCGCCGGTCACGCACACCCCCTTTTAATGGCGGCAGCCGACCTTCGAAACCCTCTACCATCAGCCACGACCTGCCGGGATGACCGGAACACGAGGTCGTGATTTTTGGGGGGGACATCGTGGGTGTCGTCATAGTTGGAGTACTTGCCGCGCTGGTCGCGGTGCTGGTCTGGTGGGTCGTCAGGACGTACAACCGGCTGGTCCGGCTCCGCAACCAGACCCAGGCATCCTGGGCGCAGATCGACGTTCAGCTGAGGCGTCGTCATGAGCTGATACCGAACCTGGTCGAGGGCGCGCACGGCTACGCCGCCCACGAGCGGGCCACGTTCGAGGCCGTCGTCGCCGCCCGCGGGGCGGCCACCGGCGCCGGCCTCGGGGTCACCGACAAGGCGGCCGCGGAGGACGTGCTGACCGCGTCCCTCGGCAGGCTGATCGCGCTCGGCGAGAGCTACCCGCAGCTGAAGGCCGACCGCCATTTCTCCATGCTGCAGGCGGAGTTGGCCACCGCCGAGGACAAGATCGCCTACGCGCGGCAGTTCTACAACAGCGCCGTCCAGACCTACCACACCGCGCTGGAGAGCTTCCCGGGGAACCTCGTCTCCCGGCTCGGCGGTGCGCACGGCCGGCGGGAGTACTTCGAGGCCGAGGCGGCCGCCCAGGACGCGCCCCGGGTGAGCTTCGCATGAGCCTCGAAACCCAGTTCTACTGGAGCAGTGCCGGCCTGACCGTGCTCTGGTTCGCCGCCTTCGGGCTCTCCCTCGTGGCCACCCGGAACGGCACCGTACACCCCGGCCCCGCCACCCAGGAGTTCGGCTCCGAGCCCGAACCGCCGGCCGTCGTGGCCCTGCTGGCCAACCACTGGCGCTCCGTGGACCACGCCGCCGCGGCAACCCTGCTGGACCTCGCGGCGCGCGGGACGGTCGAGGTGCGACAGCCCGCCGACGACCCCGCGCTCAGCACGGTACACATCACCGGCAAGGACGCCTCGGGCCTGACCCCGTACGAGCGACGGGTCCTCGCCCGGATCACCGAACAGGCCGGCGAATCCGGTGCCCCGATCGGCGCGATCGCCTTCCGCGCACAGGAGCGGGCGAGTTCGTGGAACGGCGCACTCCGCCGGGAGATCGTCGCCGAGGCCCGGCTGCGCGGACTTTCCCGGCCCCGGTTCGCGCCCTTGCTGGCCAGTGCGCTGTTCGTCGCCGCCTTCGGCCCCGGGGTGCTCTTCGCCCTGGGCGGCATCACGGGCGGGCACAGCGTCCGCGGCGCGATCACGGTCGGGGTTCTCGCCGCGATACCGCTGGTGTACCTGCTGACCAAGGCGAGCGGGGAGCGGGCGACCCGGTTCGGACTCGAACGCGCCGGGCACTGGGCCGGGGTCCAGTCGTGGCTCCGGGCGCACGAGGACTTCGCCCAGCTGCCGCCCGCAGCCGTCACCGTCTGGGACGGCTACCTCGCGTACGGCGCCGCGCTCGGTGTCACCTCCCGCACGACCCGGCTGCTCGGCTTCGACGCGGGCGACAAGCGCCGGGTCTGGTCCTCCTACGGCGGCGCCTGGCGCCCCGTCCGGATCCGCTACCCCCGCGTGCGCCTCGGCTTCGGCGCCGGCACCGTACAGCTGCTGCAACTGGCGGGCGCCGCCGCCGTGGTGGCCGTGGGCCTGGCCCTGTTCGCCTCACTGCGCCAGCCCGCATGGGCGGTCACCTCCGGCCCCGACGTAGAACACTCACTGCGCCGCCCGGGACTGCTGCTGACGCTCGGTTGGGTGGCCATCGCCCTGCTCGCCCTCGCGGCGGCCGGCCGCTTCAGCCGCTGGACGCTGTTCGTGGCGTTCCTCGCCACGATGCCCGGCAACTACGCCAGCGGCCACGGTTGGCTGGTTCACGGAATGGACCGCTCCGGGCCCCTGCCCGGCGAGATCGTCGCGATCGCCTGCTTCTGCGCTCTCACCGCCTACTACCTCGCCCTCGCCGTGCTGGAGCGGCGCGCTCCGCACGCCGTCACCGGTGAGGTGCTGCGCATGGAGCCGCGCAAGCGCGAGAAGGCGCCGCGGTTCCTCGCGCTGGACACCGGCGACACCGACCGAACCGTCGCCTGGGCCCTGCCCGCCGGAGCTCCGCCGCTCGCGCCCGGCAGCGTCGTCCGCCTCTCGGTGTCACCGGCCACCCGGGCGGTCAGGTCGGCGGAACTCGTGACCTCCTGACCGTTGAAGCCGCCCGTCCCGCCGAACCGTTCACTGGTTCGGCGGGACGGGCGGCTTCGTGCGACGGGCTCAGGTGCGTTTGAAGAACTCCACCTCGGCCAGGGCGACGGTGCGGCCCGGGCCGGTTCCGGCGGCCTCGCGGACGGTGAGCTTCACCTGCACGACGTCGCTGATCCCGGTCGCCACGGTCTGCGGGCCCGGCTGGTCGTTGAGCGTGATCTGTTGCCGGTGCAACTCACCGTCCGAGGCCGTGACTTCCAGGGACAGGACGAGGGGACGGGCCTGCTGCTGGAAGTGCTGCGGGTCCGCGGAGTCGCCGGTGTGGATGATCAGGTCGACCAGCCGGAAGGGCGTCCGGAAGGTGAAGGCGATGGAGTCCCCGATCACGGGCGCGCCCCAGTAGGTGTTGCTGAGGCCGTCGTCGGCGGCGGTCGCGGGGTGGCCCTCGACCGCGGCGCTCGCCGAGGTCAGGGAGGGGGTGATCGGCGCGGTGTTGCCGAGCTTGTCCAACACGTCCTGGTAGGCGCTCTTGCCGACCGGGTACAGCAGGATCCCGCCGACCACCAGCGCGACCAGCACCAGCAGCGCGATGGTGCGGCGCAGCGCGTTGCCCGAGCCGCCGATCCGCACCCGGCGTCGGAACGGCCAGCGGGTGCGCCACCACGGCAGCTTCGGCGGGGGTGCGGTGTCGGTCAGCGGTGCCGCGCAGCGGCGGCAGAAGCGTCGTTCGGGCAGGTTGGGCGTGCCGCACCGGGGGCAGGGCGGGCCCTCCTGCGCCTCGTCGGCGGCGGATTCCCGAACGACCGGGCGTGGCGCGACGGGCTTGGCGGGCTGCACGGCCACCGGATCGGCCTGCGGTTCGGGAACCGAAGGCGATTCGGGTACCGGCGCCGGGGCCGGTACCGAAGCCCGAGTCGGTTCGGGCGCCGGGGCCGGTACCGAAGCCCGAGTCGGTTCGGGCGCCGGGGCCGGTCGCACGCGGGTGGAGGTTGAGCGCGGAGGCTCGGCGGCCGACGGCGTCGGCGGCTCATCGGCGGGCGGGCTCGGCGGCTGGGCGTCCGGGACGGGCGGCGGCTCCCTCCTCGTGGCACGCGTCACCCGTCGCGACACAGCTCGCCAGGTGGATTCGGTGCGCGCGGTCCCGGGCGCGGCGGGAGCAGCAGGCTCGGGCGCGGCAGGCGCAGCGGCCGCCTCCGCGGCCCCGGTCTGCGCGGACGCGGGAGTGGGCGCAGGAGTGGGAGTGGGCGCAGCAGTGGGCGCAGGCGCCGCCGGAGGCCCGGCCGCCGGCGCCGTCGTAGCCGGGGCGCTGCGCGACCAGCCCAGGTACGCACCGCAGTTGCCGCAGAAGTCGTCCCCCTCCCCGTTGGCCGTTCCGCAGTCGGGGCACACCGGCATCCGTCAGCCCTCCGTTCGCCCGGGTGGGCCGGGCAGGATCTCCACCCGGCAGGTCAGATGGACCGGACAGCTTGCCCTGACGACTGACAGCACCTGGTCCTCGTCCAGCCCCGGACCGTGCAGGGGCCAGACCCGGATCAGCACCTCACCGCCCGCCGCGGGCAGCGGGACGGCCCCGGGGGCGGTGGACCAGGAGGCGCCGCCGCCGTCGGTGATCTCGGCACCGGCGCCCAGTACCAGCCGCAGCCGCTCGGTGAGTCCGCGGCGGGTGCCGCGCCACCGGTGCAGTTCCACCGCGCGCTCGACCACCGCGCGGCGCACCTCCTCCGGCCAGGCCGGGTCGACGTCCACCGCGACCCAGGACGCCAGCCAGTCGAGGAAGTCGGCCGGTGCGAGGCGGGGTCGGAAGTAGGCGGGCAGGTTGTCCAGGGTCACGAAGACCGGGGCGAGGACGGTGTCCAGGCCTGCCGTGAACCGCTGGGCGAAGTCGTCGTCGGCGAAGAGCGCGGGGAGCAGTTCGCCGATCGGGTGCGGACTGGGCAGTCCGGGAACGGCGGCACGGTTCATGCGCCCACCTCGCCGCGCTCGGCAGGGGCATTCACCCACGCGCGCCTTCTGATGATTCTCCCCCAGCCTTCGGCCGGGGGGACCCCCATGCTCCGCTCGCTCATGGCTGCCCGTCCTCAGCCGGGGTGACCACGATCTGGTGCTGGTGGGAGAAGACCAGGGCATCCGGCGGGACCTCGACCCGCTCGGCGGGGGCGCCCCGGCGCCCGGTGATCGGGTCCGCCGGGAACAGCCGCAGCTCCTCGACCCCCGTGACGGCGGCGACCCGTTGGAGCACGGCGAACACCTCCCCGTACTGCACCGCCCGGCCGAACGGCCAGCCCGTGCCGTCGGCGCCGCCGCGCAAGGGGTTGAGGTAGCGGTACAGCGCGGCGAGCACCGCCTCACGGACCCGGTCGGGGTCGGTGGAGCGGGTGGTGAGCCGGGCGACGACCGTCACGCCCTGGTAGGCCGGGGGCTGTACGACGATCCGGGTGCCGATCAGCCGCCGTTCGTCGAGGGCCGTCGCGACGGTGGCCAACATCTGCTCGTCGGGGATCAGTTGCTCGAACCGCAGCCGGTCGCCGTCGTCCGCGACGGCGTCGGGGACGACCAGCACCCGCACCGCGCCGGCCTCCCCGCCGACGCCGGGCACACAGCTGATCCGGGCGGCGGACGGCGCGGCCTGCCGGGCGATCAGCTCGAAGTCCCCTGCGGTGACGGCGCGTTCCTGCAGCCTCAGCTGGTGCGGAGCACGCAGCTTGGCGTTGTCCACGGTCTCACCGTCGACCCCGCCCCTGGCCGCCTCGCGGTTGTCGACCCGGGCGATGTACGGGACCGAGCTGCGCAGCACCGTGATGGTGCTGCGAGCGACGTTGCCGGCGATCCCGCCGCCGGTGCGGTAGTGCGGGACGCGCAGCCGCGCGCCCTTGGGCGGCACCGCGCCGAAGGAGCGCAGGCTGCCGTCGGGTTCCCGGACCGCTGGCGGGAAGAGGAACTCGCCGGTGGTCGCGTCGAGCACCACGTGTCGGTCGGCCGGTGAGGAGTCGCCGAAGTGCTCGACGACCGTCCACCGCTGCCACCCGTCGCCGGCCGCGACCTCGACCACCGGGGGCTCGCCGTCGAGCAGGACCGGGGGCCGGGCGAGCCGGAAGCGCTGGCCCGCGATCCCCTCGGAGGAGCCGAGCGGCGCGTCGGTGACGGTCTGCGCGTGGACGACGGTCACGGTGCCGCCGACCGTGAACACCTCGGCCCGGCGGACGGTCGGGGACTCGGAGTAGAACGGCTGGCCCGGCCGCGGCTCGGTGACCCGGCACCGCAGCCAGCCGGCCCGTCGCCCGGCGACCACCGACGCGGTGTGCCCGGCGGGCACGAACACCACCACCTCGCCGGGCCGGTTGAGGCCGCCGGTGGTGTCGCCGCCGGTCTCGCAGGCGATCCAGCGCCCGCCGTCCCACACCTCCCAGGCCAATGGCGGCTGGCGCGGGTCGACGCCGACGCCCTCCACCCGGCTGTCCAGCCGGACGACCAGGATGCAGCGCGGCACCACGGTCGGCAGGGCGAAGAGCATGGCGTCCCCGGCCTCCGGACGCGGTTGGAAGCACGGCACGTCCGCCCCGTCGGCGAGCCTGGCCGTGGCGTCGGACTGCTCCCCGGAGGCGGAGACGGTGACCAGCCGCTCCAGCGAGCTGGGGACGATCGGGAGATCGTCGGCAGTGGAGAAAACCACCGCGTCGTCGGTCTCGGTGCGCAGCGTGGAGACCTCGGTGCCCGCCCGCAGCAGGACCGTCTCGGGCTGCGGGGCCGAGAGCCAGAAGTCGACCTCGGCCCGGGCGGCGGCGGGCGGGAAGAGCCGGATGCCCAGCAGGTCGAGGAAGGCGGCGTAGTTCTTCTCCGGGACCCGGTTCAGCCGGTAGAGCAGCTGGTCCACCAGGTAGGCGAAGGTCTCGATGAGGGTGACGCCCGGGTCGGAGACGTTGTGGTCGGTCCACTCCGGCGCGCGCTGCTGGACGTACCGCTTGGCCTCGTCGACGAGCTGCTGGAAGCGGCGGTCGTCCAGGTTCGGGGAGGGCAGTGCCATCAGCGGTCGCCCCCGTCCGCCGCGGTCGGGGACTCCGGGATGGTGTAGAAGGGGAAGACCAGGTTGCGACGGTCGTTGGTGGCACGCACGGTGTAGTGGACGTCGATGTAGAGCGTGCCCTCGTCGACGCTGTCGAAGGCGATCACCACGTCGTCGACCTCGATCCGCGGCTCCCAGCGTTCAAGCGCGATGCGCACCTCGCGGGCGATCCGCCCGGCGGTGGTGCTGTCGCCCGGGGCGAAGACGTACTCGTGGATGCCGCAGCCGAACTCCGGGCGCATCGGCCGCTCGCCGGGGGCGGTGCCGAGGATCAGCCGGACGGCCTCCGCGATCTCCCGGTCCCGCTCCACCATGCCGATGCCGCCGGTGGCGTTCACCCGCAGCGGGAACGCCCAGCCGCGGCCGATGAAGCTGCTGCTCATGCGCCCACCTCGCTCCGCTCGGCACGCCTTTCGATGACTCGCTCGCTCACGCCACACCTCCGATCAGCACGTTGAACGCGCCGGTGGTGACGGTGGCGCCGCAGGTCGTCTTGTCTCCCATGCGGGCCGCGGGGAGGCCGCCGATCAGGACCACTCCCCTGGTCGCCGTGCCCAAGGAGGGCTCGACGAGGTTGGCGGGGCCCATCTCCACGTGCGGGACGCAGGCGTGGATGCTGCCGACCACCGCGGCGGGCCGGCCGCCGATCAGCACGGTCGCCACGGCGAGGGCGCCCGGCGGCGGGGTGGTGAGGGCGCCGCCGTGATCGGTGAGGTCGCCGGTCCGGGCTGCGGGGGGCATGTACGGTCTCCATTTCCAATGGTGCCCTTCGGGGTGGTGGGCACGGTTCTACTGCCTGTTGACTTGATGTTTCGTCAATTGATGCGTACGAAGGCTCCCTTGAGCACAGCCTCGGCCCCGCCGTCCACGGTGACCGCGGTCGTGCCCTGGACGGTCACCGAGCCGCCGCGCACGTTCACCTCACCGGTGCCCGCGTCGAGGGTGATGCCGGAGGAGGAGAGGCGCACCGTACTCCCCGCCGCGACGCCCAGGCCGTGGACGGCCAGTACGATCTCCCCGCTCTGCTGGTCCAACCGGACCTCCAGCCGTCCGTCCCCGCTGGCCAGGCGGACGGCGGACTTGCCGCCCGGTACGTCCAGCAGCTCCAGGCGGTGGCCCGAACGGGACACCACGGAGCGGCGGTTGACCTTGCCGGTGGCCGCGTCGACCAGCGGTACGTCGTGCGTCGAGGGCCGGTCCACGCCGTTGTAGAGGCCGCCCAGCACGTAGGGGCTGTCCAGGTCGCCCTGCTCGAACCCGACCAGCACCTCGTCGTTGACCTCGGGGCTGACCACGCCGCCGCCCCCGTGACCGCCCCACTGCACGGTGCGCACCCAGTCGGAGACGTAACTGTCGTCCAGCCAGGGGAACTTCAGCCGCACCCAGCCCCGTTGCCCGTCGCCCGGCTCGCGGACGTCGGTGACCACGGCGACCGCCAGGCCAGGCATCCGCGGCCCGCGCGGCGGCGCGTTGCCGCCGGTGACCAGCCCGGCCAGGGAGCGGTCGGGTGCCGCGCTGACCACCACGGTGGTCCGGTAGCCGCGGAACGGTTCGAGGAGGTGGCGCGCCCCGGTGACGCTGTAGCGGCCGGAGAAGGCGGCGCCGACGTTCCCCAGCGCGACCGCGGTGCCCGCCCGCAGCCGCGGGTTGCCCTCGACGACCGCCTCCAGCTCGCCGAAGCCGGCTGCCACCGAGGCGGCCAGCGACCGGGCCGCGGTGGTCGTCTCTGCCTGGGTGCGGTACGGGGTGTCGGCGACGGTCAGCCGGGCCGGACCGGGGAACGCGGAGACCACCTCCGCGGGGCTCATCCCCGGCTGGACGGTCAGCGAGGTCACCGACGCCTCGGTGGCGACCAGGGCGCTCTTGGTGGTGACGTTCCAGCCGCGCGCCTCGACCGTGTCCGCGCCGGCCACGCCGGTCAGCACCCCGCGCAGCTCCAGCAGGTTGCGGCCGTACTCCAGCACCATCGGGTTCTGCGGCGCGGGGGTGGAGGGGGCCGGTGCGCCGGACGCGGGCTCGGGCCGGACGAACTCCAGCCTGCCGTCGTCGTCGGCCCGCACCTGGGCGCCGCTCTCCTGCGCCAGGAACTGGAGGAACTCCCAGTCCGGGACGTTCGCCTGGGAGAGCTGCTGGTGGACGACCGGGAAGGAGTCGATCCGTCCGCAGGTCAGGCCCGCGCCCGCGGCGACCTCGCGGACGATGTCGGCGGTCGTCATGTTCCGGAAGGCCTTCACCCGGCGCCCGCGCATCAGCCGGTGGGTGACCGCCGAGGCCCGCACCACGGTGTACGAGCCGGTGGTGTCCACCTCCAGCTCCAGCGCCGTCACCTCGCCGGTGAACAGCCGCACCTGGGTGTGCCCCTGCACGGTGACCACGGACACCCGCAGCCTGGTCCCGATGCTGATCCCGGTCGCGGTGAGGAAGGTGTGGTCGGCATCCCGGAAGGTCAGCACGGCGGTGTCGGGCAGGCCGACGCTCTCCTCGATGTCGCAGGAGACCAGCTGGGTCGCCCAGACCGGCGGCAGCGGGCCCGGCGCCTCGACGACGGGATCCGCGGCGAACGGGCGGCCGCCCCGGGCCTCGGGCGTGGTCACGACCGCCCGCCACGGGTGAGCTCGTCGATCCCCGGCACGATCAGCTCCGCGCCGGCGACCAGTGCCAGCGGATCGTCGATGTCGTTGGCCTCCGCGATGGTGCGCCAGGCCGTCGCGTCCCCGTACGCCCGCCAGGCGAGCAGCGGCAGGCTGTCGCCCGCGATCACCCGGTGGGTGCTGCGGGCCTCCGGCGAGCCGGAGGTCGGGTTCTGGCCGGCCGGGTCGACGCTGGCCTCGTCGATGGACAGCGAGCAGACCGCGCGCAGCGGATTGCCGTCCACGTCGAAGAGCGTGTAGGTGACCGACAGGCCGGTCAGCACCCCGTTGAACGAGGTCGTCTTCAGGGTGCCCCAGTCCAGCCGGATCCACGGACTGGCCGGCGTCTTGCGCGCCAGGCTGGTCGGGGTGGGCACGCACGCCGTCATCAGTTGCTCGACCGCCCGCTCCACCGAGTTGTCGTGGGTCGCGGTCGAGTCCAGGAACACGTCGAGCGAGAGCGAGCGCGGACCGCTGCCGACGAACTCGGGCAGCGCGGACTGGCCCGCCATCCGGGACGGCGTACGCCGCCACTCGGTGGTCTTGCGCAGCACCAGGGTCGCCGGGTTGAACTGCAGCGGGAGCTGCGCGATCGCGCCGCCGGGCTGGGCGCCGACCGTGGACGGGGGCTCCATGATGGTCAGTTGGGCCCGGGTGACGCTCGCGGGGACCGCCGGGGACATCCTTGGTGCTCCTTAGGTGGGTGGGGCGGCTGGTGGAACCGGGTCGGTGCCCGGCCGGGCCGGTGCGGCGGCGGGTGGCGTCAGGACGGGCGCAGGCCCGCGTGGGCGATCTCCAGGGTCTCCACCGCGGCCTGGGAGCTGGACGGGTCGAAGGACGGGCCCTCCCACCGCACCGGGACGATCCCGAGCACCTGCCAGCCGACGATCCGGCTCAGGTCGGGCCGCAGCGCCACGATCTCGCCGTCCTTCGGCTCGACCTTCCGGACGATCTCGCCCAGCCAGCGCGCGATCTTGGCGGTGTCCGCGGTGACCGCGCGGGTCAGCGTGATGTTCGACCAGGTGATGCGGCCCGGCAGCTGCCAGGCGAAGCCGTTGTTGCCGCCCTCCGCGTACTGCTCGATCTCGACCTGGGCGCCGAGTCCCGAGCAGGTGGTGAACTCCCCCAGGTCGTTGCCGCCGATGGTCAGGCTGAAGAAGACGCTGCTCGCGAAGATGTTGTCGGTCATCGGTCCCGCTCCCTGTTCCCTGCTTCCTGCGTCCGGTCCCGTCGCTGCGGTGGCCCGGCGGGCCGCCCTCCGCCGGGTCTGCGCTCAGCGGCGCATGTCGTACGGCTTTCCGCTGCGCTCCCTGCCCCTGCGCAGTTCGGTGCGCAGCAGCCGCCCGACGGGTTCGACCAGGCGCCGGGCCAGTTCGTCGAGGTCGGCGGGCCCGGCGCCGGCGGCGGTCTCGACGGTCGCGGCGGGTGACTCGCCGACGGCCTTCGCGGGTGGCGGGGCGGTCCGGGACGGCGGGGCGGCCTGCACCGTGACCGGCGTCCGCGCCGGGACAGCCGTCAACGGCACCCCGGCCAGGCCCGCCTGCTCGGCCACCCGCTGCAGCAACCGCGCCGTGCCGGGCGAGGGCGGAGCGGGCGGTGCAGAAGGTGCAGACGGTTCGGACGGGACGCTCGCGGGGCGCCCGGCCGGTGCGGCCCGCATCACGACGGGCGCGGGTGCTCCGGCGGGCTGCGGGTCCGGTGCCCGGGCCGTTCCCAACGGGGCCACGCCGGTGGGCGGTTGCGTCGGAGACGGATACGGGGGCCGGGACGGGGCCGGAAGACGCTGGACCGACGGAGTCGCCAGGGGCGCGAGCCGGACCACCGGCGGGCGCGGGCCGGTCCCCACGGCGGACGGCGAACCGGAGCCGTCGGGCCCCGGTCGCCCCTCGGACGTCGGCGCTGCGGCACGCTGCGGGGCCGGGCGGCCCGCGCTCGTGACGCCGCCCTGCGGCTGCCACGCCCCCGGCGTCACCGGGGCGCTCACGTTCGGCGCCGCCCCGGGCAGGGCGGCGCGCGGCGGGTCTACGGGCACGGTTGCGGTCGGGATGGCGCCGGGTGCTGGCGAACTCCCCTGCGGCGACGGGTGATCAGCCGCCGCCCGGCCGTCCCCGCCTTCCGGTGAACGTCGGGCACGCGAGCGTTGCACAGCAGCCACGACCCCGCGCGCCGCATCCGCACCGGGCGGGCGGCCCGGCGTCGGCACGGCTCCCGGGGTGCGAAGCCGCACCGGACTCGCCTGCGTCGCTGACTGCCCGGTGGCGGTACGGCCGTGCCCCGCCCCCGGTGAGCGCGCCGAACGTGAACGTGCCGCCGAGCGCTGCTCACCGGCCGCAGCCGGTTCGCCGCCCCTGCGGGGCGCGAGCGCATGGGGCCAGACGGCCGGAACCACCGGCGGCGCAGGCGCCGTGCCGGTGCCGGTGCCGGTGGGAGCGTTGGTACTGGTCGCGGACGACACCGACGGGGCCGCGAGGGCGACCGCCATCCCGCGCTCGCCCAGCAATCCACGCCTCGGGCCGGTGAGTTCTACGGCTCGCTGCACACCCAAACCACCGACGGCCGGACGCACGGGGACCGTCACAGGGACCGCTTGGCCGCCACCGTCTCCGCGCGGGACACCGCCCCGGTCCGGTGCTCCGGCAGGCCGGGTCCGGGCTGCGGGGACGACCGGCTGCGGCGCGGTTCCCGGCCACCGCTCCGGACCACTGCCCGACCGCGCCGGGGCGGAACCACCCTGCGTCCCCGTCCCGGCGCTGTGGGGCCCCGCGTCGGAGACCACCGCGCCCCCGGTCACCGGTCCGCTCCGGCCGCGCTCCGCACCGGCGTGCACACCCCGACCGCCACCGTCAGGACCCTTGCGCCTGGCTGACGTTGCATCACCGTTCCTATTGGGTAGAGATGTTGAATCCGACGAGTCGCCACCAGGACGCCGGGTCGCACGCCGCACCCGCGGCCCTTCGCCGACCACAGGCGCGGCGCCGGCGGGCACAGCCTGCTCCGCCGCGCTCCCGACGCTTCGGCCTGCGGTGTCGCCCGGCATCGGGCCTGTGATCCGCCGGACCGGTCGACGCCCACCGAGGAGCGGAGCAGCACCGCCCTGCGCTGCCGCCGTCGGTGGCAGCGCGTCGAGGGGCGCGCCCAGACCCACGCGCGTGCGGGCCGGGGCCGGGTCGGACGGCACCCGTCCGGTGCGTTCGGGGCCCGGCGACGACGGCGCGGGCGGGGCGGCACCGGCCCCGGACGGTGTGCGCTGAACGGGTACGCCACCGGCCGGCCCACGCTCAGGGCGGGACGCTGCCGGGCCGCCCGCCTCGGCAGCCGGACGGGTGCGCCGGCCGGAGGTGACGTCGTGGCCCCCGTTCCCGGAGTGCCGGGCGCCGTCGACCCCGCCCGCCTCGGGGCCGGTGGGCCCCGCGTCGGCGGGGACGACGGGCATGACCGGCGCGCCGGTGGCGCCATCGGCCGCCTGGGGGCCGGTGGTCGCAAGGGGTGTGGCGCTGGCGGGCAACGCGGTCAAGGGCGCGCCGAGGACCGGGCGGGCAGGTGCGGCAGCACCCGGCACGGCGGCACGCTGGGCCACGCCTTCGGTCCGCCCGTTTCGCCCGGGCGCGGCGGCGCCACCCGGGCCCGGCTCCGTCCGTACGGCGGCCCCGCCGCTCACGGGCGGGCGCATGCCGCTGACCGGTTCCTCCGCTACCGCTACGGGCCGCGGCGCGTCCGCACCCTGACTCGGCGACCGGTCCACGACAATCGGCGTCCTGCGCGGCCCCGGAACCACCGCAACCGGGCGCGCGGACAGTGACCGGGGGCGCCGCGCCACGGTCAGTGGCTGGCCGACGGTACGCGGCCGCACCGGGCTGTGGGCCCGGCCCACCGCGTCGCTCCGGCGCGGGGGCTCGGCAGCCGCATCGGGTACCTCCGCGCCGGGTATGTCGGCAACGACCCCTGGCGCAGCAGGACTTGGCGCAGCGGGCGTCGGCGTATCAGCCGTCGGCACGCTCGCGCGAGCGCCGTCCGGCGCGGCCCGTCGGTCGGCCGCACCCGCGCGCGCCGTCCGCTGCACCGACCGTACGGGAAGCCGCCGTACCCGGACGGACCGCTGAACCGATCGTTGAGCAGACCGGGCCTCCCCCGGCTCCCCCTGTTCCTCCGCGCCGGCCGCTCCCACGGCAGCCGGCAGCACGAGCTCGTCCCCGCCCGCGACGACGGTGGACGGTGAGCCCGGCACCGCCACCGCCCGCAGGATGCCCATCGGGGCCGACGGCAGGACCGCGTGCCCGAGCGGGCCGCACAGCGAGGGGTCCTGCCAGGAGGCCAGCCGGGAGCGGAACTTCAGTCCGTCGCTGACACCGTGCACCGCCCCGCCCAGGGTGGGGGCCATCGGCGGCACCGCGCGCCATCCCCCGTCCCCCGCCGGGCGCCGCCGAGCCGCACCGCCGGCCCCGGCCTCGCCACCATCGGTGCCGCCGGTACCGGCGGTGGCACCATCCCCCGCCGCCCCGCCGCCCCTCCGCCGGGCGATCCAGTCCCACAGCCCCACCCGACTCACCCGCCTTCGCTGATACGGGTGTTGAGCCGCGCGATCTCACGCACCCACTGCCCGCGTTCGCGGTGGATCAGGTCGAGGATGTCCTCCCGCTGCCAGTGGAAGTGGTAGGCGATGTACGCGATCTCCTCGTACAGCCGAGCAGGCGCGTACGTCACGATTCCCCCAGGCGCCCACCGGCGAGGTCGACCTCGAAGGCGCCGTCGCAGTGCGGGCAGGTCACCGCGGCGCGCGTGTGACCCTCGCTGTTGATCCGCTGGTAGAGGTCCTGGAGGAACGCGACGTCGGTGGCGTACATCCGCTCCACGATCCCGGCGTGCACATCGGTGATGTCGCCCAGCCTGGTGATCACGTGGCTGAGCAGCACCACGCTCAGGTAGGCCGGGTTCTCCTTGACCCGCAGGTCGATCTGCGGCATCAGCTCGTCGCGGGCGGTGGCCAGGCGCATGGCGCCGTGCCGGTGCACGGTGCCCTCGTCGTCGACGTAGCCGAGCGGCAGCTCGAACTCGAACTCGGTGTGCGGCGCCCGCCCCCGGGGCCCGGCCGCCCCTGTCTGTCCCTGGGCCTGCCCCGGGGCCTGCTGCTGCGGCGCGGTGTTCTGCGGGGCCGGAGCCCGTTCCAGCAGCTCCTCAAGGCCGATTTTCCGCCTCACTCGACGCTGATCTCCTCGAACACGATGGTCACGGTCTCCGTCGCGGCGCTGGACTCGCCGGCGCTGAGCGTGGGGCCCTCCCAGCGGCTGGCCCAGGCGTTGGTCAGCTGGATGCGCCGCAGGGTCGCCCCGGTGGTGTCCTTGACCTCGATGGTGAGGTTCTGCCGCGCGGTGTTGATCGCCCCGTTGTTGAGGGTCTCCTTGATCCAGTCCGTGAACGCCCCGCTCTTGTCCAGACCGCGGGTGATGGTCACCTCGCCGGGCAGCCGGGCGCCGGGCTGCTTGCGGACGATCAGCTTGCCCTCTTGGGTCACCTGCTTGTACTCGACGACATCCTGTTCGACCGTCAGGTTGCTGATCTCCTTGACGGACTCGACGTTGTAGCCGCCGAGCTGGACGCCGAATATGTGTGTGGAGAGCGGATCGCCTTCAGCCATGGCCTGTTGTCACCTTCCGATGCATTGCGTTGGGGGCCGGGTCACTCGTTGACGAGGCTCGTGCTGTCGGAGAACTGGGACAGCCGGAACACCACGAACTCCGCCGGCTTCACCGGGGCGACGCCGATCTCGCAGACCACCTGCCCGAGGTCGATGGACTCCGGCGGGTTGTTGTCGCGGTCGCACTTGACGTAGAAGGCCTCGGCCGCGGTCTGGCCGAACAGCGCACCGCGCCGCCACTCCTCGGTGAGGAACGCGGTGATGTTCCGGCGGATGCTGGACCACAGCCGGTCGTCGTTGGGTTCGAAGACCACCCACTGGGTCCCCAGGAGGATGGACTCCTCCAGGTAGTTGAAGAGCCGGCGCACGTTCAGGTAGCGCCAGGCCGGGTCGGAGGAGAGGGTGCGCGCGCCCCAGATCCGGATGCCGCGTCCGGGGAACGCCCGCACGCAGTTGACGCCGATCGGGTTCAGCAGGTCCTGTTCGCCCTTGCTGAGGCGGATCTCCAGGTCCACCGCGCCGCGGATGACCTCGTTGGCCGGCGCCTTGTGCACGCCGCGCTCGGCGTCGCTGCGCGCCCACACCCCGGCGACGTGGCCGCTCGGCGGGACCAGCACGTTGCGGCCGCTGGCCGGGTCGAAGACCTTGATCCACGGGTAGTAGAGGGCGGCGTAGCGGGAGTCGAAGCCCGCCTCGTCGTTGCGCCAGGTGCGCATCCGCTGGGCGTTGAGGCCGGGCGGCGGGTCGAGCACGGCGATCCGGTCGCCCATCTGCTCGCAGTGCGACATCACGGCCAGCTGGACGGTCCGCAGGCCCTCGTCGTCGAGGTCGCCGCGTTGGTAGGCGCTCATCAGGTCGGGCACCGCAACCATGGTGATCTCGTCGATCGCCTCCAGGCCGGAGAAGCCGGTCCGGGCCGCGACGTCGCCGACGTACTCGGCGGGGTCGAGCCGGCCGGCGGGTGCGGCGGCCGGCGCGGGGGCGGGGGCCGCGGCGAGGGCGTGGGTCTGGCGCTCGGGGCGGCTCGGCGCGGTGCCGGGCTGTTCGGCGACCGCGACCAGCTTCGACTCGCGCAGCTGGGTGACGACGTAGCCCTTGGTGTTCCTGCGGGTCGACACGTCGTAGGTCTCGACGACCTCGGCGCCCCGGCGGACCAGCAGTCGGAACCGGTCCTCGGGGACGTTCTCCCCCTCCAGGTCGGCGATCTCGACGGACACCTCGCCGCCCGCGCCGGGCAGGGCCGAGAAGAGGAAGCCCGAGACCGCGACGGGCGGGGCCGCGGCGGGGGCGGGGGCGCCGTCGGCGGAGGCCTGCCGGGCCGGATCGCCGACCCGCACCACGTAGGCGGAGCCGCCGCCGTTGGCGAAGAAGCCGTACACCGAGTGCGCCAGGTAGGTGCCCTCGGTGAACCCGCCGAACCGCTGGACGTACTGGTCCCAGTTGGTCACCAGTGTGGGCTCGTGGAAGGGACCGGTCTCGGCGAAGCCGACGAAAGCGGCGACGGCCGTGCCGACCCCCTCGATCGGCCGGGCACCGGACTGGACCTCCTCCACGTACACGCCCGGGGTGAGGTACGACGGCATTCGCGCTCCTTCGGGTGGCCGGTCATTCGCCCCCGAGTCTGCTGCCCGGGCGCCGTCCGGGGACATGTCCCCGGGGCCCGGACCGGGGGCAGGAACGACTGCCCCCGGCGGGCAGCGCGGCGGGTACTCACAGGCGGCGCGGACGGCCCCTCCGCCCCTGGCGCCCCGGCGGGTCGGGCGTGCCCGGCGGGTCAGGACTGTCCGGCGGCCCCGGCGGCGTCCAGCCACGGCCCGAACTCGCTGTCCAGCACCAGCCGGCCGAGCTTGCGGTACTCCCCGACCACCGCGGCGACCAGCTGCGCCATGCCCAGCGGGGCGCCCGTTCCGGCGGCCAGGTAGGCGGCGGAGACCGCGCAGGCCCGGATGGACCCGCCGGTGAGCTCGAACTGCCGGGCGCAGAAGTCCAGGTCGAGGTCGTCGCCGCGGGGCAGCCGCAGCCCCAGGCAGCGGTCCCACAGCAGGCGGCGCTGCGCCTCGTCCGGCAGCGGGAACTCCGCGATGACGTCCAGGCGCCGGGTGAACGCCTCGTCGAGGTTGGCGCGCAGATTGGTCGTCAGCACCGCGATCCCGTCGAAGGACTCCATCCGCTGGAGCAGGTAGGCCGTCTCCACGTTGGCGTGCCGGTCGTGGGCGTCCTTGACCTGCGAGCGCTTGCCGAACAGCGCGTCCGCCTCGTCGAACAGCAGGACGCCGTTCACCTGCGCGGCCTCGGTGAAGATGCGTTCCAGGTTCTTCTCGGTCTCACCGATGTACTTGTCCACCACCGTGGACAGGTCCACGACGTACAGCTCCATGCCGAGTTCGGCGGCGACCACCTCGGCCGACATCGTCTTGCCGGTGCCCGACTCCCCCGCGAACAGGGCGATCACCCCGTTGCCCCGGCCGCCGCCCGGCCGCATCCGCCACTGCGCGAGCACCTGGTCGCGGTGCCGGGCCCGCAGGACCAGTTCGCGCAGCCGGCCGGCGGTGGGGTCGGGGAGCACCAGGTCGGCCCAGCCGACCGAGGGCTCGATCCGCCGGGCCAGGCGGGCCAGGCCGGCGGCGTTCTGCGCCCGCACCGCGGCCCGCAGGTCCTCGGCGCGCACCGGACGCCGCTCGGCGGCGGCCGTCCTGGCCGCCACCGCGGCGGCCCGCTCCAGCTTCTCCCGGTCCACCCGGTAGGCGGCCACCGCCTCGGCCAACCCGTCGGTCAGCTCCGCGCTCAGGGGCGTCCCGCCGACGGCCAGGGCGCGGGCCCACTGCTCGGCACGGCCGCGCGCGTCCGGCGGCGGCACGGTGACCACCACCGGGCTCTCCCGCGCCCAGGCCGGGTCCCACACCTGGGGGCCGTGCACGACCAACGGGAGGCCGGCGAGTTCCGCGCACAGCTCGCCCAACAGGGCGGCCCGTTCGGGTCGTTCGGGTTCGAGCCGGTCCAGCGGTCCGAGTACCACGCCTCCCCCGCCCAAGCGCGCCTCGCGGGCGAGCACCCGCACGGTCCTCCCCGGCGGGCGGGCGGCCAGCGCGGCGGCGTCGATGACCAGCGGCGGCCGGCCGTCGGCCGCGAGGGCGGCCGCCGCCAGTGGGCCGGCGTGCCCGCTCCGGTCCAGCAGGTGTACCAGTCCGCCGTCCGCCGCGGCCGCGCGCAGCTGCTCGACGGGCCCCGCGGTCACGCCCGTACCCGGGGCGGCCCGGCGGGCCAGCCCGGCGAGCGCGTCGTCCGGTTCGTCGTCGCCGAGCAGATGGGCCGTCACCCGGTCCGGCACGCGCAGGGTGCGGGAGAGCAGCGGGCGCTCCGGCTCGGCGATCTCCAGCAGGCCGCCGGCGATCAGCGGGGCCCGCGCGGAGAATCGGAAGCGGCCGGCGCCGGCTCCCGGCTGTCCGCACAGTTCGAGGGCCAGCCCGACGGTCGCCCGGCGCCGGGTCAGGTCGTCGTTGAGGTAGCCGTAGAGCTGTTCGAAGCGGCTGTCGAGGTCGGGGGCGAGGGCCACCAGCAGGAGGTCGAGGTCCACGGGGAGCAGCCCGAAGGCGGTGCTGAGCCGGGCGAGCCGCGAGCCGGGCGGCGGCGCGGGCACGTCAGCGCCGCCAGCGCGGTCAGGGCCGCCGCGGCCCGTCGGGGCGGAGGCCGCCAGGATCCGCTCCACCGCCTCCGGGCCGAGGTACTGACCGCGGTAGGGGTCGTCCGGGTCCGGGTCGTCGGCCCGGCGCTCGCGCACGGCCGTCCGGACCCGTTGCTCGACCCGGTGCAGCCGTTCCCAGAGGGGGTCCGGGGCGGTGGGTGGTGCGGCCACGGCGGGCCCGAGGTCCAGGCTCATCGCGCCCCGCCCCGGGGCCGGCGGCCCGGTGGGAGCGCGCGGTCCCGGGGCGCGGCGAAGCCGTCCGGTCCGGGGTCCGCGGCGCCGTGGTAGCGCAGTCGGCGGCCCGGGCCGTCGGCGGCTTCCGTGTTCTCCCGGGTGGTGTCCTCGGCGCGCACCACCAGTCCCTCGGTGACCGGCGGTCCCGCCGGGCTGAGGGCGGCGGCCAGCGGGGCGAGCACCCTGAGGTCGATCGAGGGCCGCAGCTCCCCGCCGAGCGCGGACCAGACGTCGGACACCGACGGCAGGCCGGTGTCGCGCCCCGCGATGTCCAGCCCGACCGTCAGTCCGAGCCGGGCGAGCGTTCCGGTGAGCACCCGGACGGGCAGCGCGTCCACGGCGGCCAGGCACTGCAGCACCTCGGTCAGCAGCCGGTGTTCGTCCTGCGGCCGGTTGGTCCAGACGGTGACCAGGTAGGCCAGCTCGAACCAGCGGGGCGCGGCACGGTGGCCGACCACCATGCCGTCCGCGTCGTACTCCGCGACGGCGCCGGTCTGCCGACGGGCCGTCTCCTCGCGGATCCCGTAGAGGAAGACGCTGACCGTCGGCGCGGTGCGCCGGGCCGCCAGGTCCCGGGTGGGGGCGTCGAAGACCACCTCGACCCCCCGCTCGGGCAGACCGGCCTCGGCGAGCAGCAGCCGCAGCGCCTCGTCGACCTCGTGGATCACCGTCGCTCCACCTCCCCCGGCGGGCCGATGCTGCCCTCCACCACGAGGAAGGGAGTGGTCACCGGGGAGAATCCGGGGCCGTCGGCGGTGATGGTCCGCGGGCCCGTCTCGTCCTTGGGGAGGATGAGCAGCTGGCCCGCGAAGGTGCCGTCGGCCCGCGGGTGGGTGGGCGCCGCCGCGGCGGTGATGCCGGGCTGCCAGGTGAACCGGACCGGCACGCCGGGCGGGAAGTCCACGCCGCGGACGGAGGTCACGAAGCCGGGCTTGCCGATCGGCGGCACGGCGACGATGCGGGGCTGCAGGATGCGCAGCGGGGTGCTCGCCCGGTGCGGTCCCGGGCGGGCGTCGGTGCCGGTGGTGGTCAGCTCCGCGGTGACGGTGGTGTCCAGCGCCGCCTCGGGTGACAGCACCACCCGCACCACCTGGCTGCCGCCCGGGGACAGGTCGGCCAGCTCGCAGGTGCCGCCCCGGCAGCCGGGGGGCAGCGACTCGGTGGGCACTCCTGCGGGCAGGCCGAGCGACAGCCGCAGCCCCGTGGCGAGGGCCTGTCCGCTGTTGCGCACGGTGTAGCTGACGGTCACGTGGCCGCCGACATAGCCGGGGTTGGGCTGGGCGTCGACCGCCACGTCCGGGCCGGCCAGCGGCGTCGGTGCGGGTGCCGGGGGCGGGGGCGGTGCGGGGGCGGGTGAGGCGGGGGGTGTCGGCGTCGATGTCGGCGTCGATGTCGGCGTCGGTGCGGGGGTCGGCGAGGCGGACGGTGTCGGCGTCGGCGTCGATGTCGGGGTCGGGGTCGGGGTCGGTGAGGGCGTCGGCGGGTCCAGCACCGGCAGGATCGTCTCGGCCCAGTCGTCCTCGGGGTTCGGGTCGACCACCGTCCCGGTGACGCTCCAGCCGAAGGTCTGCGGGCCGCTGCGGGTGCCGATCAGACGGGCGGTCACCCGGACCACCGCCCCCGGTTCCAGGGTGCCGAGTTCGCAGCGCAGGGCCCCGGCGTCGCACCGCCCGACCGGGGTGGTCAGCCCGCCGAGCCGGGCGCCGGACGGCACCGAGGCCGTGAGGACGGTGCCGGGCGAGGGCGCGGGGCCCTTGTTGGTGACGGTGATCGTCACATCGGTGCCGCCGTCGACGGGGACGGCGGGGGTCCGGGCGGGCGCGCTCAGCGCCAGGTGGACGGACTGCTGGACGGCCGGTTCCTTCTGGCGTCCCGGCAACCGCCGGTCGAGCGGGGTGAGCGTGCAGGCCGCGAAGTCGTAGACGGCCAGCCCCTCCGGCGAGTTCGGCGGCAGGGCCCGGCGGGAGGTGAGCACCAGCTGCGCGCCGTTCGCCGTCCAGGCCACGTCGCGGGGCTGGAACGGGCCGACGTCGGAGGTGTCGGGCAGCGGCCGGGTGCAGGCGCCCTTGTCGTGCTCCAGCCCGGTGGGCAGGACCACCATGCAGTCGCCGCCGGTGGGCGAGGTGACCAGCACCCCGTCCCGTCGGTTGTTCCCGCCGTCACCGGCCTTGCGGTTGAAGGCGATGCGCCGGCCGTCGGGCGAGAACACCGGGCTGTCGTCGATGACGTTGCAGGTGCCCGGGCAGATGGCCCGGCTCAGGTCGGTCTGCCGGGCGAGGTCGTCGGCGGGCACGGTCCAGACGTGCATGTTGCCGGCGTTGCCGTTGATCACCGCGGTCCGGGAGAAGGCGATCACCTTGCCGTCGGGGGACCAGAAGGGCTCGCCGTCGGAAGCACCGGGCTGGTCGGACGGCGGTTGGACGGTGCCGACGATCACCCCCGTGGACGCCTGGGCGATCATGATCCGCCCGGGGCGCGCGGGCTCCTTGCCGCCGCCCGGGGAGCTGCGGCTGAACACGATCAGCCTGCCGTCCGGTGAGAAGGAGGGGTCGGTGTCGCGGTCGAGCGGGCCGCGCCCGGCCAGGTTCATCGGGCGCGGGTTGGAGCCGTCGGCGTCGGTCAGCCAGACCCGTTGGATCCGCCCGGCCGGCGAGTCCTCGTAGCGGGTCACCACGATCTGTCGGCCGTCGGGCGTGTAGGCCTGCCGCTCGTACCACGGGTCGTAGCCGGGGCCTGGGTGGAAGAGCGGGTCGGCCGCCGGGTCGGGATCGGTGTTGAGGTCGGCGGCCGGGTCCTCCTTGAGCACGCTGATCCCCAGGTCGCGCGGGTCGGCACCGTCGGGGCGGACGTCCTGGAGGTCGGCCACGTTGGCGGCGGAGGCGCTGGTCTGCTCCACCACCGGACCGCCCTCGGCCTGGGTGCCCAGCCAGGTCGGTGTCGCGATCAACCGGTTGGTGCTGTAGAGCAGTTGGGGATCGGTACAGTCACAGGTCGGCGCGCGGTAGAGGTTCACCACCGGCGGCTCGACCGGGATCGAGGAGTTGAGCCGGTCGGTGCTCAGGAAGAGCACTCCGCTGCCGTCGGCCAGCCAGGAGGCGGAGCCCGTCCGCCAGGTGGAACCGGTGCCGGGGAAGAACGCCTTGTCGCCGCCGGTGGGCGAGGTGAGCATCAGGGTCCGGCCCTGGTCGCCCTTGTCCCAGGTGTAGACGATCTGGTTACGGTGCTGGTCGTCGTTCAGCGGGTTCCAGGTCGGGTCGAGGGCGTTGCCGGTGGTCACGTCGGTGACCTTGACCGGCGCACCGCCGGTGAAGGGCCGCAGGTAGATCTGGGTGTGCGCCGGGTCGCCGGTGCAGGCGTACGCGACCCACCGGCCGTCGGGCGAGACCGTCGGATGCGTCTCGTCGGCCGAGCCGTCGGTCAGCCGGCGCAGGCCGCTGCCGTCCCGGTTGACCACCCACAGGGCGTGTTGGGGCCTGCCACCGGGCCCGGTGGGCTCCACCGCCTCGAAGACGACGCCCTTGCCGTCCGGGGCCAGCGCGGGGTGGGCGGTGTCCATGCCGGTGGTGAGTTTGTGCACCGCACCGGCCGCGTCGCGCAGGTAGACCTGGGGCAGGAGGGCGTCCCGCAGGCTGGTGAACACCAGCTCGTTGCCGCGGGCCGACGGGTCCTGGTCGAAGTGGACCGGTCCCGGCCCGAACAGCGGGGTGCTGGACGCCGCGCCGGTCACCCGGCCGAGGCCGCGGTGGTTGGTGCCGGCGAAGACGATCCGCCCGCCGGCCGGGTCGTCGGCTGCGGTCCGCGCCGTGGGGCGGCCGTGCCCTTCGGGCGCGGCGGAACCCAGGGTCAGCACGGCAGCCGCCAGCGCGAGCAGGATCGCGACGGTGGCCCGGGCCGGCCGCCGGACGGAGCGGGGAGTGCCGGTGGCGCCGATCACGCTCGACCTCACAGGGTGGCAGGGGCGGTCTCCCCCGCGGTCTCATCGGCCGTGGCAGGGGCGGTCTCCCCGGCAGTCTCATCGGCTCGGGCACCCGGGAACAGAGCCCGGGTGCCCGAGCCGGGGGTAACAACCTGTGTCCCCAAAGGGCAGGCCGTCATGGCCGCGGTCGGTCTTCGGTGGTCGTCACTGCTCGTCGACCGCTCGCGATCCTCAGATCAGGCCGCGCCGCATGGCGTACCCCACCGCGTGCGCCCGGTTGCGCAGCCCCAGCCGCGTGATGATCTCGTGCAGCACGTTCTTGACGGTGCGTTCCGAGTACGAGGTCTTGGCGGCTATCTCACTCGTGTCGAAGCCCTCGGCGACCAGCCGCAGCATCTCCGCCTCCCGGGCCGTCAGGGTCGATAACGTCAGCCCCCGCCCGTCGAGCATGGTGCGCTGGAGCATCCCGATCCGGTCGAGCAGTTCACCGAGCAGGTCGCCGGGCATCACGCCCTCGCCATTGGCCAGGGCGGTGATCAGGTGCACCAGCCGGTCCTGGTCCGCCTCCGAGCGGCGCAGCACGGCGGCGACCCCGCACTCGACGATGGTCTGCAGTCCGCCGGCCTCGAAGTGGCCCACCACCAGGCCGATCCGGCCCGAGGTGGCGAGCCGCAGTCGGCGCAGGTGCTCGGCCACCGCCTCGGTCAGGGCGTCGACCACCAGCAGGGAGACCTCCGCCCGCCCCGCCTCGCCCTCGCTCAACAGCTCCACCTCGGGCCGCTGGCGCAGCTGTTGGACGACGCCGGTCTGCAGGATGAGATCCTCGGCGTACACCGCCACGGGTACCTGGGCCGGCTTGCCGCGGCCCTGGACGGGGACGCGTGCCCGGGACGGACGGGCGCCGCCGGACCCCGGTGTCATCGGGCTCCGCCGGGTGGTGACGGCCTCCTCACGGGATGTGTCGGTCGACGTCATCGAACACTCCATTCTGCAGTGGACCTGCGGTGGTGACGGCCGGCCGCCGCGGGGCGGACCGGTCGTTGGCCTGGATGGGGCGGGCGCCCGGATCGCGCGGTTCGCCGCGACGGCACCGGAACGGGGCGACGGCACCGGGCGGGCGCGCCGCCGCCGCCGGGCAGGGTCGGTCTGTCCGCACGGGCAAGGGGTGTGCCCACGGCTTGCCCGCACGGCCCTCTCCGCGGACGGTCCGGCGGTCCTACCGTCACGCCATGACCACATCCGCCGAACTCGGCCTGCCCGCACTGACGGTGGCGCCCGGTGGCGTGGCCACCACGACCCTGACGGTACGCAACGACCTCGACATCGTTGAGGCGTACTCGCTGGAGGTGGTCGGCGACTGCGCCGCGTGGACGACGGTCGAACCGGCCCGGGTCTCCCTCTTCCCGGGGACGTCCGAGACGGTGACGGTGCGCCTGGCCCCGCCGCGTTCGTCCACCGCTCGGGCCGGTGAATTCCCGCTCGGTATCCGGGTGTTGCCGACCGAGCGCCCCGAGCTGGTGACGGTTCCGGAGACCACGGTCACCGTGACGCCGTTCCACGAGCTGCAGGCCGCGCTCGCGCCCCGCCGTCGTCGCGGCTGGCTGCGCGGGCGCTACCGGACGTCGGTGCGCAACCTGGGCAACGCCCCCGCCACCGTGGTCCCCACTCCCGGGCAGGCCGGCGAGGACCTGCGGTTCCGGGCCACCCCGGAGCGGCTGCGCCTCGAACCCGGCGAGTCCGGCGAGCTGCGGCTGCAGGCGCGCGCCCGCAAGCTGATCTGGTTCGGCAAACAGGCGTCCTGGCCGTTCGAGGTCACGGTGGGCCCGGAGGAGGGTGCCGGCGGCAGTGGCACGAACGGCAAGGCGGCGAACGGAAACGGCGGCGCGGACGGGAAGGACTCCGGCGGCAGGACCGAGACCGCCCCGGCCGCCCCTGGTTCCCTGACGGCAGTTCAGAATCCTCTCCTTGAAGGCGAGTTCATTCAACTTCCGATCTTCCCCAAGTGGCTGCTCGCCCTCCTGGCAGCGCTGCTCGCCCTGCTGCTGGCCTGGTTCGCCCTGGTCCGCCCGGCGGTGCGCAGCTCCGCGAAGCAGGCCGCCGAGAAGGCCGTCGCCCAGCAGAGCGCCACCCCGGTCCCGACCCCCGCCGCACCCGCCGACGGTGCGCCGGCGACCCCCGCGGGCGGGAACCCCGGCGGTCAGGGCAAGCCCGGCACCGGGCAACCGAGTGCCGGCACCGGCAACCGCGGCCCCGGTCCGGGTCCGGGCATGGCGGTGCCGGGAACCGGCCAGCAGAGCTCCGCCACGATCGAGGTGCAGACCGCGAACAGCGCCTCGTCGGCAGGCAGTTACCAGGTGCCGCACGGCAAGGTCTTCGACATCACCGACATCGTGGTGGCCAACTTCCAGGGCGACCAAGGACTGCTGACCATCACGGCCGGCAAGCAGACGATCACCACCATCGCCTTGGAGACCTTCCGCAACCAGGACTACCACTGGGTGACTCCCATCCAGGTCCCCGAGGACCAGGCAGTGACGGCGAACGTGACCTGCGAGTCACCGGGCACCCCGGCCTCGGGCAAGCAGGCGTCGACGT
This sequence comes from Kitasatospora sp. NPDC001159, assembly GCF_053598235.1. NCBI lineage: Bacteria > Bacillati > Actinomycetota > Actinomycetes > Kitasatosporales > Streptomycetaceae > Kitasatospora > Kitasatospora sp. NPDC001159. The sequence continues at coordinate 16,072 of NZ_JBSFJV010000068.1, read as the reverse complement.
GCCACGAACTCCTCAACATCAGCGGAACGCTGAGCGACATCAGGCAGGGGAACTGAACCGGTGCGCAGGGCGACCCCCCGTCCCCGGGCAACCGGACCGGAAAGGTGCACCGGACACTCCGCCGATGTCAACGGGCCCCCTCCGCCGGAATCGACCCGTTCATCCCCGTGGTCTCCCCTTCCACGTTTCCCCTCCCACGCCCCGTGACCATGTCAACACCCGGTGGACACCGTGACCCGTTCGAGCACCCACCGACAAGTCGCCCGGACCACGCCGATGCGAACGACCTGCCCTCCCGGGGAAGACCCGGCAGGCCCTCGCGGGCATCGGGGTCGCCCCCGTGGACGGCGAAGTCTGCCCCGGTGCGCTGCTGACGTTCCGTCGGTACAGCAGTAGCTTTGCGCTGTTCCCGCACCCAAGGCGCCATGAGAGCCGTATACGCACCGAATCGTCACAGAAGAAGCCCGATCGATCGCCGTGCGCGCCGAGGAACGGGTTCCGTGGGCATCCGTACAACCGCCAGCGGCATCGGCGAGGCGCTGGGCGGCAGTTGCGGTGTCACCCTGGAGGGCCCGCTCGCCGCGCTGCGCGAGCAGATCCGTCTGCTGGTCGAACGCACCCACTCCGCCGGGGTGCTGCGCCCGGACGTGGCCTGAAAGGACGTGCGCTTCCTGCTTGCGGGGTGGCCGCCGAGGCCCGCACGATCGGCCTGACGGCCGGGGACGGCAGTGGGAGCGCAACCTCCGCATCATCCTCGACGGCCTGTCCACCGCCCGCCCCGGCCCGATGCCCGACGCTCCGCCGAAGCCCTAGCGGCCAGTCGCCCTGCCGGCGGTCCGGACGGGCCTCCCGCACGGACCGCCGCCGGTGTCACACCGAGTACTCCGGCATCGGCCGGCCCACGCGGCTCCTCAGGCGTCGACGGCCAGCCGGCGGCCCTCCTCCAGGAAGGCCATGACGCCGATGGCGCCGCCCAGTTCACGGATCGTCCGGGCGGCGCCGAACGGCGCGTTCCAGAACCCGCCCTGCCGCAGGGTGTGCGGGCCGACGTACGCGTACGGCTCCGGCTGGAACGTGTCGCCCGGTGAGACGCCGTAGTTCGCTCCGTCGACGGTCACCCCGAGGTCGAAGTGCTCCGGCCAGATGACCGGCTCCGCCCCAGGGAACAACCCGCCCAGCGCGGCCTCACCGAGCGCGAAACAATGCGCGAGCCGACGGGCGGCGGACGGGTCCGCCTCAACCGCATCGTCGACGGCGATACCCGGCCCGTCCCGGTACAACCCGGCGGGAGCACCGACCGTGAACCCCAGGGCCGCACCGAGCGCGGCGCAGGTGGTCCATTCGAGCGACAACACCTGCCCGGGCGCGACCAGCTCCGCACCAATCACCCGCAGCCGCGGCTCGACACTGGTGGCGAAGCCGCCCGGGCAGGCGCGCAGCCGGATCGTGCCGCAGGCCCGGTACTGCGGCCCGGCCAGGACCAGCTCGGCCACCGCGTGCAGGGCGCGGCGGGTGCGTAGGTACGTCTCGCTGTCCATGGAGACCATGCTCTCCCAGAAAGGGTGCCTACGCGTTGACCGATCACGATGCTCGTGAGTCGACCACCGCACCGCGCAGCCGGGACCGGGGCCGGGGGCGGCCCGTTACCGTCTCGGTCCCGCCAGGGCGTACAGCACGGTCCCGGTCACCAGCAGGGCCCACGCCGTCCCGGTGGACGCCGCCGTGCCGGGGGGAGAGAACATCCATTTGACCACCTGTCCCGCGGTGCCGCGCGGAGTCGGGACGAGGAGGGTGATCGCGAGCCAGCCGGCCGGCAGGGTCCATGCGAACTGCGCCCCGCACAGCGCCGCCCCGAGCGCCGCCAGGCCGACCAGGCCCGCGCTGTCCCGGACGACGACCCCGGTGGGGGTGAGCCCCACTCCCGCCGCCCGGACCGTCAGCAGCGCCGCACCGGCAAACGCGCCGATCAGCAGCACGTGCGCCGCCCGGCGCGGTGCCCACCGGATCGCGGCCGTCCGCTCCAGCACGACATCCCACCCACCGAGCCCGACGGAAGCGGCCGCCACGTTCGCGGTGAGGACCAGGACCACCATCCCCAGGTCCACCGGGCCCGGGCCGTCGAGGGCCCACAGCGCCAGCGCGACGAGCGCGACCGCGGTGGCCGAGACGGGCACCTGCCGTGAACGTGCGTACAAGGTCAGCCACCTCATCACGACGCCTCCCCCACCAGCACCGGAAGCTGGCTGTACCCCGTGCAGGAGAGGGCGGCGGCGCGCACCTCGGCGATCCGCGAGTGCTGCTCGGCCGGTGACAGCGCCATCAGCTTCTGCCAGGCGACGTCGGCGTCCGCCCAGGTCTTGAGCGAGTACGCGTCGGTGCCCTTCTCCTCCAGCGGCCGGAGCCGGGGGTCACGGAGGGCCCAGCTCACGGCGATGCTCTGGACGGCGACGTCGACGTGTCCTCCGCCCTCGCGGTCGTTGTACGCGTGGCAGGTCGGTGCCAGGCCCTGGGCGATCAGCGCGCGGGTCAGTTCCTCACCCGCCGCATCGGCGAGCTGCCGTTCGTCGAAGTCGACCAGCACCACGTCGCCGGACAGTTCGCGTTCGTCGCCGAGCGCGCGCAGCCTGGTGTCCTCCCGCACCGAGTTCGGCGCCGTGTCGCCCAGGACGTCGTGCAGCACGCTCAGCGCCTCCTTGCTGCGCAGCGCGAGCTCGGGCAGGCGTGAGCGGTTCGCCTGCGTCACACACACCGGTCCGTCGCAGACCAGAGCGGCGGCGGCCTTGTCGACGACGTAGGTGTCGCGCGGAGCGGCCGGGAACACCAGCAGAGCCAGGGCCGCGCCGACCAGGACGGGGACCACCGCGAGCAGCCGGGCCCGGCGGGTCACGGCCGACAGCAGGGCGAAGCCGGTGCCGAGCAGGCCGAGCAGCCAGAGCGTCTGGCCGAGGTGCACGGAGCCGGACAGGGTCAGCAGCATCTCCCGCGGCTCCGCGATCGCCGGGGACAGCTGGGCGAGCCGGTTCGGCGCGATGCTCGACGGCAGTGCCCCGTCACTGCTCTTGTTCAGGAGGAGGCCCGTCAGCAGGAGGACGAGCACCACCAGGGCCGGCGGGGTGAACACGGAGGGCAGGGCCCGCGCGACGCCCATGCCGAACACGGCCCCCGCGGCCAGGGCCAGCGCCGCCACGAGCGAGATCGGCAGCCACCCGAGGGACGTGTAGGTGGTGGCACCGAGGGCCACCTGGACTCCGCCCACGAGGACGAGGAGACCGAAGCCCGCCGCCAGCACGAGCGCCATCGCACCGGCGGGCACCGCCGCACGGCGCCAGGCTGGCAGCGGCGTGGTCGTCAGCAGTTCGGCCATCCGCGAGCGGGATTCGCGCAGCCCGTACACCGCTCCCGTGCCCACCACGAACGGCCACCAGAAGGCCAGCAGGTACCGGGTCCACATGGCCATGGAGGTCCACTGGGCCGTCCACCCCGCGTTGCCCCTCCACCAGATCCCGTCGATCAGGCAGAAGACCGCCAGGCTGCCGCCCAGGACGACGACGCCGGGCCACGGGGCGACGGAGCGCTTCAGTTCGGTGCGCAGGACACTCCTGTTCACCAGGTGCCCCCCTGCTGCCCGGAGGTGCGGAGCAGCGCCGAGTAGCCGCGCTCCAGGGGGCTGTCTCCCGGGAACTCGGTGCTGCCCGCCGCAGCCAGGTCGTCCGGCGTGCCCTGGAAGACGAGGCGGCCGTCGGCGAAGAGCACCACGTCGGAGCAGGCGGCCGCGACGTCCTCGACCAGGTGGGTGGAGACGACCACACAGGTGTCGCGGCCCAGTTCCTGCAGCAGTTCGCGGAAACGCAGTCGCTGCGCCGGGTCCAGGCCGGCCGTCGGCTCGTCCAGCAGCAGCACCGCGGGGTCGTTGACGATGGCCTGGGCGATGCCGGCCCGCCGCACCATGCCGCCGGACAGGGTCTTCATCCGGTGGTCGGCGCGGTCCGCCAGGCCGACCCGTTCCACGGCCCGCTGGACGGCCGCGGGGACGTCCGCCTTCGGGACCTCCTTCAACCAGGCCATGTACTCGACGAACTCACGCACCGTGAAGCGCTTGTAGTAGCCGAAGTCCTGCGGCAGGTAGCCGATCCGCCGACGCAGGGCGCGGTGGTCGCCCGTCCCGCCCACGGAGGTGCCGAGCAGCTCCAGTTCGCCCTCGGCGGGGCGCAGCACGGTGGCCAGCGCCCGGATCAGGGTGGTCTTTCCCGCCCCGTTGGGCCCCAGGAGGCCGTGGGCGCCGGTGCCCAGGGAGAGGTCGAGCCCGTCGACGGCCATTTTCCTCCGTCCGACGCGTACTCTCAGGCCGCTGGCCCGGATCTCCCAGGCGTAGGTCTTCGGCGCGGTGTCGGCCGCGCTCGTCGTGGGCGTCATGCGGTGGTTCCTCTCAAGGGTCGACGATGGTTTCACGGCGTTGAGTACGCCTTTCTGCGGACGATCACGGCGCCGATGCCGAGCGCGAGGAGCAGCCCCCACACGGGCAGCCGGTCTGGCTGCAGGACGAGCTGCAGCGCGAGGGGGACGCGGCCGGTGGCCCCTGCGGGTACCACGACGGCGACGCCCCACACGACCACCAGCCCGACGGCGGCGCGGGTCACGCCGACCACGCTGCCCAGCGCCAGGGCGGTGGAGGTGAAGGCCAGGGAGGGCAGCAACCACTGCGCGGCCGTCATGGTCCCGGTCAGCCATCCCCCCAGCAGGAGCCCGGGCAGGACCACCACGAGGACTGCCGTGGTGCGTCTGAGGAGCAGGGGCAGGCCGGCCCGGGCGGTCGAGGCCGTCAGTTCGTGCGCCGGGTCCAGGCCGCGCGACCACGATGCGGCGACACCGCACAGCGGCAGCACGGGCGCGATCGGCAACACGGGAGAGGCCTCGCCGAAGAACGTCGACGGCGCGACCGCGTCCAGCAGCAACGCCATCAGGGTGACGACGACGGTCATGGCCAACCACGGGGTCATGACCGGCGTCAGCCAGGCCGAGACCCACCTCGGCCGGTGGCGCCGCGAGGACGCCCTGACGGCCGCGTCCAGCTGCGGTTCCAGACCGGCCCGGACGGTGTCGAGGAGCGCGGCGACGTCGGGCGCCTCGGTGGCCACGGAGGCCGCCAGGTGGCTCCGGCACGGCGCGCACGTCTCCAGATGGGACTCCAACGCCCATACGGTGTCCGTGGCCATCGTCGCGTCACCACGTGCGTAGGCGTCGATCAACCGCCTCGACGCGCACCCCTTGGTGATCCGCTCGTTTCGCCTGCTCATGCCAGCGCCTCCCGCATCGCGATCCTGGCCCGGCGGGCGCGGGTCTTGACCGTGCCTTCGGGCAGTCTGAGCAGGACGGCGGTCTCCCGGACGGAGAGTCCGTCGAGCACCGTGGCCTGCAGCACCTCTCGGAGTTCCGGCGCCAGTCGCCGCAGGGCGTCGCCGACGTCGCCGCCGACGGTCCCGGCGAGTACCTCCTCCTCCGCCGCGGGCACCACCGCCCGCTCGGCGGCGGCAACCGGCGGTTCGGCGTGGTGGGCACGGCGCCGGAACGCGTCGACCAGGCGGCGCGCCGCGATCGTCCACAGCCACCCGACGGCCGTCCCGCCGACCGCGCTCCCGGCGAACGCGCCGGCCGCGCGCCACACCGCCAGATAGGTCTCCTGCAGGACTTCGGCGACGATCTGCTCGTCGGCGCAGCGGCGGCGCAGCCGCACCGCCAGCCATGGCGATGTACGCCGGTACAACTCCTCGAACGCCCCGCGGTCACCTCTGGCCACCAGCCGAAGGAGGCGTTCCTCGTCCAGCTCGTCCAGTGCTCTCCTGCGTGATCTCACACCAGCCAGACGCCCGCTGCGGCGCGCAGGTTCTGCATCCGCCGTGACCTGCGTCACAGGTCGGAATCCCGGCCACCGACTCCGGTCCGGTTCGGCCCGGGCGCTCGGCTACAGGCGCTGCTCGGCCCAGATGATCTTGCCCCCGGGTGTGTAGCGGACGCCCCAGCGTTCGGCGAGCTGGGCGACGAGGAACAGGCCGCGGCCGCCCTCGTCCTCGGCAGCCGCGTAGCGCAGGTGTGGGGCGGTGCTGCTGGTGTCGGAGACCTCACAGATCAGCGTGCGGTCGTACAGCAGCCGCACCTTGATCGGTCCGGTCGCGTAGCGGATGGCATTGGTCACCAGCTCGCTGAGCACCAGCTCGGTGACGAAGCCGGCCTCGTCCAGGCCCCACTCGGTGAGCTGTCGGGTGGCCTCGGCGCGGGCCTCGGCCACGGCCGCGGGAGTCGCGGTCACCTCCCACTCGGTGATCCGATCGGGCTCCAGCACGCGGGCACGGGCGACGAGGAGGGCGATGTCGTCGGTCTGGCGGACGGGCAGCAGGGCGTCGAGGACGGCGTCGCAGACCTCCTCGGGCGATCGGTCGGGGTGGGCCAGGGTGGCGGTGAGGACGTCCAGGCCGACGCCGATGTCGCGGGTGCGCTCCTCGATGAGGCCGTCGGTGTAGAGGACCAGGCTGCTGCCCGGCGGCAGTCGCACCTCCGTGGCTTCGAAGGGCATCCCGCCCAGGCCGAGCGGCGGGCCCGCGGGGAGACCGAGTACCTCCACCGTGCCGTCCGGATGGACGAGGGCGGGCGGCGGATGGCCCGCCCGGGCCAGGGCGCAGACGGCGGTGGTGGGGTCGTAGACGGCGTAGAGGCAGGTGGCACCGGTGATCGCGAGCTGCCCCTCGGTCGCGGCCGTCTCCTGGTCGATGTGGGCGACCAATTCGTCCAGGTGCCCGAGGAGCTCGTCCGGCGGCAGGTCAAGGGTGGAGAAGTTCTGGACCGCGGTGCGCAGGCGGCCCATGGTCGCGGCTGCGTGCAGGCCGTGGCCGACCACGTCGCCGACGACGAGCGCCACACGGGTGCCCGGCAGCGGGATGACGTCGAACCAGTCGCCGCCGACCCCAGCCTGGGCGGGCAGGTAACGGTAGGCGATGTCGAGGGCGCTCTGCTCGGGCAACGCGCGGGGCAACAGGCTGTGCTGCAGGGTGACGGCCATCGTGTGCTCGCGCGTGTAGCGGCGGGCGTTGTCGATGGACACGGCGGCCCGGGCGGCCAGCTCCTCGGCCAGGGACAGGTCGTCCTCCTCGAACGGACCTCTTGCCCGGCTGCGCCAGAAGCAGGCGACGCCCATCAGCACACCCCGTGCCGACAGCGGAACGGCGATCAGCGATGCCAGGCCGAACTCCAGCACCGCCTGCGTGCGCTCGGTGTCCTGCCTGCGCCATCCGGCGTCGCTCGCCACCTCGGGGACCAGCGCGGAACGCCCGCTGACGAAGCCCGCCGCCTGCGGGGTGCTCCCGGCCCACGTGACCAGCTCCCCCTGGGGGTACAGCGGCGAATCGTCCCGGACGCCCGTGACCGCCACCCGCCGCAGCACCACCGGGGCCCCGGCCGTCAGGTTCTGGGGTTCCTCGCCGAGCAGGACCTCCTCGGCGAGGTCGACGGTGGTGTAGTCGCAGAATTCCTGGGCGGCCGTCCGGGCGAGTTCCTCCGCGGTGCGCCGGACGTCCAGGGTGGTTCCGATGGTGACGCTCGCGTCGTACAGCAGCCTGAGCCGGCTGCGGGCGACCTCGGCCTTCCCCGCGAGAGCGAGGAGCTCGGTGGAGTCGCGCAGGGTGGTGACGCTGCCGGGTGGGCCTCCCCCGCTGTCGGTGGGGCGGTTGTTGACGGCCAACAGGCGGTTGCCGACGTGGATCACCTCATCGGTGACGGCGCGGCCGGAGATCAGCAGTTCGGTCGTACGGGGGGCGAGGCCGAGGTCGGCGACGAGGCGTCCCTCCGCGTCGGCGGGCAGGTCGAGCAACCGGCGCGCCTCGTCGTTGGCGAGCAGGACCCGGCCGTCGCCGCCGACGATGGCCACGCCCTCGCGCACCGCGTGCAGCACCGCGTCGTGGTGCTCGTACATCCGGGTCATCTCCTCCGGCCCCAAGCCGTGGGTCTGCCGCAGGAGACGCCTGCCCACCAGCGCCGTTCCGGTCGTGGCCAGGCCCAGCGCGACGGCGCCGGCGCCCAGGACGACCGGTAGCTGACGGTTGATCGCGCTGCTCACGTTGGCGACCTTCATCCCGGACGACACGATGCCCACGACCGCACCGTGGGCGTCCTCCACCGGGACCACCACCTGGTACTCCTGGCCGAGCGGGCCGTGCACCTGCTCGACGGTGACCCGGCCCTCCAGCGACGGCCCGATGGTGCCGACGAACTTCTTTCCGATCTGCGCCGGCTCGGGGTGGGTGTAGCGGATGCCGTTCCGGTCGGTCACCACGATGAAGTCGACGTGGGCGGCCTTGCGGGCCGCTTCGGTCAACGGCTGGAGCACCGCGCTGGGGTCGGGCCCCTGCATCGTTGCCACCAGGCCGGGGCCGTGGGCGAACGCCTCGGCCGCCGCGAGCGAACGGTCACGCGCTGCCGCGAACCGGTCACTGCGGGACTGGATCAGCAGCGCGACTACCGCCGCCACCACGAGCAGCAGCACGACCAACACCTGCAGGACGAACATCTGACCGGCGACGCTGTGGATGCTCATCACCGATCGCAGTTGCCGCACGGACGGCTGCCGAGGGATCGAGGCATGCCGCCGTCCACGGCGGCCACGCGATCGGCCCGGGGGCCGCGGAGAGGAGCCCGTGTCTTTCGCCATACCCCCATGGTCCCGCCCCGAGCCCGAGTGGGGCGCGGCAACGAGGGGCCTCGCCCGAGCACTCACGCACGCCACGCCCGCCGGCCCGAAGCGGTCCCCCGCCCGTCCCGGCTCACCGGGGGACGGACCGGATCAGCAGCAGCGCGACGTCGTCGGTGCGGTGCTCCCCGTGCCCGGCCCGGTCGACGAGCGCATCGGCCAGCCGGTCGAGTGGTTCGCCGCCGTGGCGGGCCAGCGTGGCGGTGAGGTCGGCCAGCGCCCGGTCGAGGTCCGCGCCGGGCGTGTCGATGAGGCCGTCGGTGTACAGGACCAGAGTGGTGCCGATCGGCAGGTCGATGCGGATCTGCGGGTATTCGGCGGCGGGATCGACGTTCAGCAACGTGCCGATGAGCGGCTCCGGTGCGTCCGCCCGGCCGTCCGGGCCGTACCGCAGGGGCACCGGGTGGCCGGCGTCGGCCAGCCAGGCCTCGCGGCGGGCAAGGTCGACGCGGAGGTAGGCGCAGCTGGCCAGCAAGGCCGTGTCCAGGTCGGCCAACAGGCGGTTGGTGCGGGAGAGTACGGTGCTCGGATCGGCGTCGGCTGCGGCGAAGGCACGGACGGCGGTGCGGATCTGGCCCATCAGCGCGGCGGCGTTGACGTTGTGGCCCTGGACGTCGCCGATCACGACCGCCACGTTGTCGGGCCCGACGCGGATGAGGTCGTAGAAGTCGCCTCCGATGTCCATGCCCGCGGTGCACGGCAGGTAGCGGGCGCCGATCTCCAGGCCCGGGACCGCGGGCAGCGCGCGGGGCAGCAGGCTTTCCTGGAGGCCGTGGGCGAGGACGAGCTTGGTGTCGTACAGCCGGGCACGGTCCAGGGCCTGGGCGATCAATCCGCCGAGGGAGGTGAGGACGGCGCGTTCCTCCACGTCGAAGTGGTGCGGCTCGGCGAACGCCAGCACGCAGGTCCCGATCACCCTGCGCGAGGTGACCAGCGGCAGATAGGCCCAGGCAGCCATCCCGTCCTGCGTCTCGTGGCGGTTCGGGTAGAGCCGCTCCAGCTCCGCACGGGTCTCGAAGAACGCCGGCACGGGGCTGGTGGACGCCTGGACACCGGGCGTGGGCTCGGTCAGCGGGGTGCTGTCGAACTGGTCGACCAGGCCGGGTCGATAGCCGCGATGGCCCGCGATGCGCAGCCGGCCGCCTTCGGGAATCAGCACCGCCACGGCCTGGCCGCCGAAAGCCGGCACGATCTGCTCGGAGATCATGCTCACCACGTCCTGCACGCTGATGGCCTCGGTCAGCGCGCTGGCGAGGTGGAGCAGGTGGTACAGCGCTCCGGGCCGGGTGTGCGGCGCCCGCTCGGCCGGTGCTCCGGTGGACCGGCCGCGGTGGACGGCATCGGCGGCGCCGATCCGCACGGTGAGTCCGGAGGCGTCCGGGAACAGCTCGAACGACAGCCACCGGTCCGGCGGCCGCAGGGCGACGAACGAGGTGGACTGCCCGCTGATCACCGAGGCCCGGCAGTGGTACTCGTACACCGGATCCCGTAGCCACGGCAGGACCGCCCACGGCTGGGAGCCCACCAGTCGCTCGACCGGCTCGCCCAGCAGCTCGGCCGCGGCCGGTGTGACGGCGGCCAGCCGGCCGTCCAGGTCGATGTCGCAGATCCCCTCCGGAAGTCGTGCCGCCATCGTGGCGAGGGGATCGACGGAACAGTGCTCCTCCGCCACCGCCGGGTGCGAGCCGGGGAGGACCGGACGGCCTGCCCGCGCCGCCTCCGCCAGCACCTCGGCCAGGCGGACGGCGAGCGCGTCGAGCCCTTCGCGTTCCCACGGCGACATCTCGGGGGGATGCGCGGCGGGCCAGAGTACGAAGACAGCCCCGCACACGATCCGCCGCCGCGTGACGAGGGGTGCCGCCGCGAGGCAGAACCCGTACGGCATGGCGACTGCGACCCTCGGGAACCGGCGCGCCATGTCCTCCGCGCCGCCCACCCACACGACCTGGCCGCTGCGCACCGCTTCGGCCACCGGGACCGGCGAGGTCACGCCGATGCGCTGCCACAGCCTGGTGAACTGCCGGGCAGCCCCAAGCGTCATGGCCAGTTCGAGCAGCTGCTGGTCCTCCGAGAGCAGGTAGACGCCCCCGATGTGCGCGTCGAGCCGGTCCGACGCCGTCCGCAGGAGCTGCGCCACCGCCTCAAGGCCTCGCCCGGCCGACGCCTCGGCGGCCTCGCGTCCGGGCTTCGGCGACGGATGCCACTGCACGCCCATCACGAGCACCCCATTCGAGCCGACCAGTGAACCCGTAGGTCCCCTCCCATAGTGGCCCGGTCAGGCCCGCATGAGCTCTTCTTCGGGCTCCCGAATCCTCCCTTCTCAAACCGTCATCGTGAGTAACATTGCACTCACTCTGTGAAATTTCACAGCCTGAAATATATCAACGGTAGATAACAATACGATAACAGTGGACTAGACCACTAGGCCTGCTGATCGACAAGTGGCCTTCAGGTACTGCTCATTGGCGCTCGACAACCACCGCCTATGCGCGTAGCCATCAAGCGGCCCGGACTTCTCCGTTCCGGTTTTGACGTGACTCTGCCAGACTCCCCCGCATTCGGTTTCACCTAACGGGGAGTGAGATCTGACGCATGAACAAACACCGCAGGAAATCGCATCGGACGGCCGTGACGGCAGTCGCCGCCGTGCTGGCCGCCGCGGCCGCGCTGGGCATCGGCGCCGTGGCCCAGGCGGGCCTGGTCAAGGGAACCCTCATCGGGGGACAGGGGAACTTCAGCACCGTCAACGAGCGTGTGCTCCCCTCGCTCTCGGCCCGGGTCTCCGGCCAGGCCGCGCCGGGCGACCGCATCCCGATGATCTGCCGGACCACGGGGGACACCGTCGAGAACGACAACCGCTGGATCTGGTCCGGCGCCTACTACATCGCCGACGCCTTCATCAGTGAGGACACCGGGAACCTGCCGCTCTGCAGCTCCACCCGGCCCACCGGCTGGACGGCGCTCGACATCACCATGCAGAAGCAGGTCCAGGACCAGTGGTGCTGGGACGCCTCCGGCCTGACGGTCGCCACCTACTGGGGCTACAACCAGTACAACCAGTACGACTTCTGCCGTCTCGCCCAGCAGGGCCGCTGGCTGGACTGCAACGACCGGCCCGCCACGCTCGACGACATGGCCAACGGCCTGTCCGCCATGGGCTTCCGCAACAGTGGCCACGACCTGAACCGCAACGCCTCGTTCAGCGAGGTCACCAACGAGATAGCCAACGGGCGGCCGTTCGCGGTGCGCATCGGCTGGACCTCGGGCGGCGGGCACATGAACGTCATCTACGGCTACGACAGCACCAGCAACATGATCGCGGTGGGCGATCCGTGGCCCAGCACGCAGACGTACACCTGGTGGAACTTCAACACCTACGTCAACAACGGCTCGTTCCAGTGGACCCACTCTCGGGTCGGCATCCACGCGTGAGGAGACAACCAACCATGAGGACACTGAAGGCGGTTGCCCTCACCGCCGCCGCACTCGTGAGCGTCGGCGCAGCCACCACGACAGCCCGGGCCGACGGCGGGAGCGATGTCCCCGACTACGGAGCCGCTCAGCAGGTGCTGCGCTCCGGGCAGACGCACGACACCGTCTCCCGCTTCCTCGGCGCCGCGAGGACGGCGGCCGTGCCCGGGACCGGTACCGGCGCCGGTACCGGTCCCGGTGCCGACGGCGGCAGTGCGGGCGGACGGCCGAACACCCCGAACGCGGCCGCCGCGCCACCGTCGTTCCAGCTCAAGGACCCGGTTCCGATGTACGAGCTGTCGGTGGACTTCGTAGCGGGCAAGGCCCAGCCGACACCGCAGAACGCGCTCAGGCTGTCCTACCTCGCCTCGCGGGTGAGCGCGGCCGACGGTCACCAGGCCGCCGTACTGCTCGCTCCGCCGGACACGGGCGGCGGCTGGCGGCTGGCCGGCATCCGGGACGGTGACAACGAGCTCAAGCTCGCCGAACGCACCACCGCCGACGCCCGCACCTTCACCGAGCCGCAGATCCACGCCTGGTACCGGCTCACCGCGAGCGGCGACGTCGAGCCGCTCAACACCGAGGCCACCACGGGCCTCGGTGGCAAGCAGAGCCTCCCGCTGGCCGCCTACCAGAAGCTGGTGACCGGCCGGTACGCGGACAAGCTCCCCGGATCCGGTTACGACCGGAACGGGCTCGCCGGAGGGTTCGGACTGTTCGACGGCACGGGATCCGCGGCCGGGTCACCGGCCGGAACACCGCCCCAGGTCCTGCCCGAAGCACGATCCGAGACGTGGACACCGGCGACCTCGTCGGCCTCGGCCCGTCAGCCGTCCCCGATGTCGTGGCAGCTGCCGGTGGTCGGCGCCGTCGTGCTGGCCGGCGGCACGGCCGGGCTCTGCCTCCGCCTGCGCCGTCGCGGCCGCGGCGCACCGACGGACTGACATCCGAACGACGAACGCACGAGGCACCGGGCGACGGGCAACGCCCCCGGACGCCCGGTGCCCCGCGCTGGCCGGCCACGACCAGCCTGCCGCAGCCCGCCCAACTCGCCGACCACAGCCCGGGGTGAGGTGTTGCCCGGCTCGCAGCCTGACATTCGGTCGACAATGAGATCCGCCGTTCCGTCAGCCAAGAAAAAGGGCGGCCACGCACACCGTCGATCATGCGCATATTCGCGAGCTCGCAATTCGATCACGTTCCCCCCACCCGCCAACCGGCCCGACCAGCGACCACTACCCGCCAGTAGCTCATTCACAAATCATTCACACAATTCCGCTTGCAAACCCGATTTGCGGTATGTGCAGAATGAGGCGCTTTTTGGCCCACCGCAGACAGTTCTCGGCGCGAAGAACTGGAATTGGAGAGTTACCGCGTGAATCCTCGCGCCACCCGTTCGGCCGGCACCGACGCTCCGCTGTCCGCACACGACATCACCCTGCTCCGGGCGAGCCGTGCCGCCGTCGAGCCGTATGCCGCGGACCTCCCGGCCCACTTCTACGCGACCCTGTTCCAGCGCTACCCCCAGGTCCGCGAGTTGTTCCCGCCCCGCATGGAGATCCAGCACGACAAACTGCTGCGCGCCCTCCTGCTCATCGTCGACCTGGTGGACGATTCCGAGTACCTGGTCCGCTTCTGCGCCGAACTGGGCCGCGACCACCGTAAGTTCGGCACTCTGAGCGGGCACTACGCGGCGGTCGGAGAGTGCCTGCTCGCCACCCTGGAGCACTTCGCCGGCCCCGCCTGGACCGCGGACATCGCCGCGGCCTGGACACGCGCCTACACCGCGGTCGCACAGGCCATGGACGGGGCGGCCCAGGCCGACGCCGCCGAACGGCCGGCCGTCTGGGACGCCCGGATCGTGGACCACCACAGGTACGGCCCCGACCTCGCGGAGGTCACCGTCCGGACCGACCAGCCGTACCCGTTCACCGGCGGGCAGTTCGTCAGCGTGGCAACCCCGTGGTGGCCGAAGATCTGGCGCTACTACTCCCCCGCCAACGCCCCCCGACCGGACGGGACGATCACCTTGCACATCCGCGCCGTTCCCGGCGGCCCGGTCAGCAGCGCCCTGGTGCACCGCGCGGCGGTCGGCGACGTGCTCCGGCTCGGCCGTCCCCTCGGTGACATGGTCCTCGATCCGGCCTCCACCCGCGACGTCGTGTGCGTCGCCGGCGGCACCGGGCTCGCGCCGATCCGCGCGCTGGTCGAGCAGGCCCTCCTGGACGGCGTCCAACGACGGATGGACATCTTCGTCGGGGCACGCGGCACGAACGAACCGCACGGACTCGATGACATCCGCCGGCTCTCGCGACACCACCGCTGGCTCACCGTACGGTCCACCGTCTACGACACGGACACCCCCGGCGCCGACCCCGGCCTGCCCGTGGCCCTCACGTCAGCCGGACCCTGGCTGGACCACGACGCCTACGTCAGCGGCCCCGCACCCATGATCTACAGCGCCGCCCGGGCGCTCTACCACGCTGGGGTTCCACTCGATCGCATCCACCACGACCCGTTCGTGCGCCTCGACTTCGCCTCCTGAGCACAGACGACCGTCCGGGCGCCGAAGTCTCGGACGGCCCGACGCCCTTCGGCGTCGCGTCGCGAAGTCGACGTGGACGAGGCCGAAGCGTCGGAGGGCGAGGGGCTGCGCGGGTGAGCGGCTGGCCCGCCTCGTTGACCGGGGCGAGGCCGCCGGGGCGGTCGATCCGCGCGCCGGTGGTGAAGTAGTCGACGGTGACACCGGTGGTGTGCACGGTGGCCTGGAGCCTGGCACCGCAAGTGAACCAGGTGGGGCCGCCGTCGTCGCGGACGAACTCCAGCCACACGTATCCGACCCGGGTCTTGCCCGACGAGCCCTCACCCATCAGGTTCCAGTGCATCGTGCGCTCGGAGCCGCCGAAGGTGGACAGCCGGTTGGGCCGCAGGCTGGCGTCGAGCAGGAACGGCAGCAGCACCTCCAGCGCCTCGGACTTGCCGGTGCCGTTCTGTCCCCGCAGGAGCAGCTGGCCCTCGTGGAACGTGAAGGTCTCGTCGTAGTAGCGCCAGACGTTGAGGATGCCGGCCCTGGAAGGCTGCCACCGCGCCCCGTTCCTCCAGCACGAAGCCGCCCTGCGCGGCGGCGAACCAGCGGGCCAGCTCCCGGAAGTCCTGGACGGCGCTGGAGGAGCGACGTCCCGACTCGGTGATCCGGTCGAGGACCTGGAGGAGCGTCACGATCGCCCGCCGCGCCACGCCGTGCAGCTGCTCGACACGGGGACGTGCCCCGTCCGTCGGCCGGCGCCGTCGCCACGCCGAACCTCATCATCCATCCGGGTGGCCACCATCCAGCACCTGCGCTGTCGGTCCCCGTGCAATGCTTGGCCCGTGATGTTCGTTTTCGATGCCGAGCTCTGGATCTGGGCTGCCCGACGCGCCGACAGCTGGACTTTCGTCAGCCTGCCCGTCGAGGCATCCGAGGAGATCCGAGACCTGGTCGGCGGTGCGCGTCGCGGCTTCGGCTCGCTGCGGGTGCGGGTCACGGTCGGTGGCAGCACCTGGACGACCTCGATCTTCCCGGACAGCGCACGCGGCTGTTTCGTCCTGCCCGTCAAGCGGGCCGTGCGCAAGGCCGAAGCCCTCGTCGCGGGTGACATCGCGACCGTGGCCGTCGAACTCCTCGACTTCTGACACTGACGCGTCGGCTCTGGCCGACGGTCCCAACCGCACGGGCCACCGGTCCCGGTTCCGCCGGGACCGGTGGGTGGCACGGGCCCTGAGCCGTGCCCAGACATGGCGCTGAAATGCGAAGAGCCCCCATCCGGAATCCGGATGGGGGCTCTTCTGAAGAATTGTTCGGCGGCGTCCTACTCTCCCACAGGGTCC
>NZ_JBSFJV010000067.1:0-45983 GCF_053598235.1 Kitasatospora sp. NPDC001159 | reverse complement strand
CGACGGCGTGCCGTACGTGCTGCTGACCAACACCACCTCACGCACCAGGCGCTCGATCTCCGATACGCTCGCCGCGGCCGGGTTCCCGGTGAGCGCCCCGGCGGCACTGTTCCCCGTCCCCAGGGGACCAGTGCCCGTTCTGGTGTTCCTCCCTCAGCGGCCGATCAGGTCGACCAGGGCCTCGGCCTGGTTGGCCATCTGGTCCCACCCGCCGAACAGCAGCACCAGGAGCACGGCGCACGGCAGGGCCATGGCCAGCGCGACGGCGGGGTGCCGGGAGGGCTGCTCGGCGGACTGGGACTGGGTGAAGGCCGACCGACGGCGGCGGGTGGTGGTGCCCGTCTGCTGCGATGCCATGGCCCTGCTCCTGATCCGATCGAGTTGGCGCGGTGAACGGCTTACCTCGGGGGACGAGCTCCCCGTCCACCGCTGAGCACAACGCTATTGGTCGGGGGGCCTTCCGGGCGTCATGCCGTCGTACTGTTCCTCGGGCATCCCGGAGGATGACGCTCCGACTCAAGGCGTACTACCGGAGGGGGAGACAGGCCGCACCCCGCCCCCGGGGGAACCCTGAGGGGTAACCCCGAGAAACGATTCGGCGCCTCTGTGACCTGCAGCTCACCGCAAGATCCGACAATCGCACGGTGGCTTGAGGTGTTGCGTATCAGCACACCGCAGCGGGCAGTCCGTAAGCTGTGCCAGACAGGAACTGACGATGCCCCAACCGACGGGGCCTCACCCACGGGCTGACGGGGAACGAGACATGGCGATGATGCGGCTGAGGCGTGAGGACCCCCGCATCGTCGGGCCGTACCGCCTGCACCGCCGACTGGGCGCCGGCGGCATGGGCGTGGTCTACCTCGGCTCCGACCGCCGCGGGCAGCGCGTCGCGCTCAAGCTGATCCGCGCCGAACTCGCCGAGGACCAGGAGTTCCGCACCCGCTTCGCCCGCGAGATCGCCGCAGCCTCCCGGATCCGTGGCGGCTGCACCGCCCGCGTCGTCGGCTCGGACATCGAGGCCGACCGGCCCTGGCTGGCCACCGCTTACGTCCCCGGGCCCTCGCTCTACAAGCGGGTCGGCGACGAGGGGCCGCTGAGCTGGCCCGAAGCCGCCCGGATCGGGGCGGCGCTGGCCGACGGGCTGGTCAAGGTGCACGAGGCCGGGGTCGTCCACCGGGACCTCAAGCCGTCCAACATCCTGCTCTCGCCGCGCGGCCCGCGGATCATCGACTTCGGCATCGCGTGGTCGCGCGGCGCCAGCACCCTCACCCACGTCGGCACGGCGGTCGGCTCCCCCGGCTTCCTCGCGCCCGAGCAGGTCCGCGGCGTGGCCGTCACCCCGGCCACGGACGTCTTCGCCTTCGGGGCGACACTGGCGTACGCGCTCACCGGGGACACACCGTTCGGGTCGGGGGCCTCCTCCGAGGTGATGCTGTACCGGGTCGTCCACGAGGAGCCCGACCTGTCGGCCGTCCCCCCGCAGCTCGCCCCGCTGATCCGGGCCTGCCTGGCCAAGGAGCCCGCCGAACGGCCGGGCGCTGCCGCGCTGCACGAGCGGCTCAGCGAACTGGCGGCGCGCGGCGCGGCGATGGGGGCCGCCGGTGGCGGTGCACGCGGGGCACGACGGGCAGCTCCGGCGGCTCCGCCGCAGGTCCCCGCACCGGAAGCCCCCCGGCAGGGGGTTCCCGCCCCGGGGCGTTCGCCCGAACCGGTCGCTCCGGCACGGGCCAGAGCGGCGGCCGGTCGGCCCGGTGGCCCCGCCGGGCCGGCGGGGGGGTCAGCGCGGCGCCCGGCTGCTCCGCCCCCGCAGCCCGAGGCGACGCCGGTCACCCGTCCACTGCGGGACCGCCCGCAGACGCCGCCGCCCGGGCGTCCCCGGCCCCGGGACCGGCAGCACACCCCGGCTCCCGGCGGGCGATCCGGCACGGCGCGGCAGCGGCTGCTGCGGCAGCGGCTGGTGGTCTTCGTCACCGTGACGATCGGTGTCGCGCTGGCCATCGCGGTGGCCCAGGGGTGCGAGAACCGCAGCAACCAGGGGGCGCGGCCGCTGGTCGGACAGACGGCGACGGCGGATCCCCGCGGTGGCCGCGGAGGCGAGCAGGCGGTGCCCGGGGTCTCGGTGGACGTCACTCCGCAGTCCTCGGCGACGCCGCTGCCGGCGGCGGCCCGCAGCGGTGCGACGGACGGGGCGTTGTCGCCAGCCCAGGGGCCGGGCCCGGTGGTGAACTGGCCGAACCGCAGCTACCCCGACGGGCCGGGAGGGGCCGTGATCACCCTGAAGGACGGGCACTCGGCCGGGTCCGGGCCGCAGGTCGCGCTGAGCGCGGTGCTGCCAGCCCGGTACAAGGGGCAGCCGGCCGCAGTCGTCGTGCTGCGGCGGGCCGAGGGGTCGGCGCCGGTCGACCTCGTCCACCTCTACACCTTCGCCGGGGACAACCCGGTCGCCACCACCTCCCGCACCTCGACGGCCGACCCGCAGGCCTCGGCCACCTGGCGCCTGGACGGCAGCGCGGTCGTCCGCGAGGAGCGCGTGGCCGCCACCGGCGCGGTCAGCTCCACCCGCTACGCCGTCCGCGCCGACGGCACCCTCGACGAATCCTGGCCCGGCGCAGGCGCCTCCGGCGGCACCGGCCTCACCACCCCGCCCCCGGCGGCCGCTCCTGCGCCGCCCACGGCTCCGGCGGGCTGAGGCGGGGAGTGGGAAGTCGGCCCGGCCGACTTCCCACGCGCAGGGCCAGGCCCGGGGATGCGAGCCGACTTCCTGCGCGGGGTCCGGCCGGTGTGTGCGGCGGGAACTGCGCGACGGAGGGGGTCAGGGGGTGGTGACGGCGTAGAAGGCCACGGCGGCTGCGGCGCCTACGTTGAGGGAGTCGATGCCGTGGGCCATGGGGATGCGGACGGGGTGGTCGGCGGCGGCGATGGCGTGGGGGGTGAGGCCGTCACCCTCGGCGCCGAGCATGAGGGCCGTTTTGGGGAGGGTGTGGGGGGCGAGGCCGGCGAGGTCGACGGCCGTGTCGGCGGGGGTGAGGGCGAGGAGGGTGAAGCCGGCGTCGCGGACGGTGCCGAGGGCGGCGGGCCAGGGGTCCAGGCGGGCGTAGGGGACGGCGAAGACGGCGCCCATGGAGACCTTAACGGCGCGGCGGTAGAGCGGGTCGGCGCAGTCGGGTGAGAGCAGGACGGCGTCCATACCGAGGGCAGCGGCGCTGCGGAAGATGGCGCCGAGGTTGGTGTGGTCGACCAGGCCTTCCAGGACGGCGACCCGGCGGGCCCCGGCGAGCAGGTCGGCCGCGTCCGGGAGGGGCTTGCGCTCCATCGAGGCGAGGGCGCCGCGGTGGACGTGGTAGCCGGTGACGGCCTCGGCGAGGGCGGGTTCGACCACGTGGACGGGGGCGTCGGCCTCGGCGATGACGTCGGCCATCACGTCCAGCCACTTGGCGGTGAGCAGCATCGACCGCATCCGGTAGCCGGCCGCGAGGGCGCGGCGGATGACCTTCTCCCCCTCGGCGATGAACAGGCCCTCGGCGGGTTCGCGGCGGCGGCGCAGTTCGACGTCGGTGAGGCCGGTGTAGTCGGCGAGGCGGGGGTCGGCGGGGTCGGTGATGGTGCTGGGTTCGGACACCCTGCGATCTTGCCAAGCCGGGGCGGGGAAGGCCAAACGGCCGAAGGGACGGGGGTGGTCGCAGGCTACTCGGAATGTAAATATGACCGTATGGCCCGAAATCCGGGCCGATCCTGGGCTCCGTCGGCCTCTGGTGCCACCGGCGACGCCGGCTCCTCCGGTGGGCGCCCACACGGTCGGCAACAGCTGCCACGCGCGAAGCGGTCGCGACCGGTCCGACACCGGTCGGTGGCCGGGCAGGTGTTCGCTCTGCAGATCCTGATCGTGCTGCTGCTCGTTGCGGGGGCGGCGGTGGCGCTGGTGGTGCAGTCGCACAACGACGCCGAGCGCGAGGCCACCAACCGGTCGGTGGCGGTCGCGCAGGCCTTCGCCAACTCGCCGGGCATGGTGGCCGCGCTGCGCTCCCCCGACCCCACCGCGGTCCTGCAGCCGAAGGCGCAGTCCGCGCGGGTCGCCTCGGGCGTGGACTTCATCGTGGTGCTGAACAACCAGGGCATCCGCTACACCCACCCCGACCCGACCCGGATCGGTCAGAAGTTCATCGGCACCTACGAGCCCGCGCTGCACGGCCAGGTGGTGACCGAGCAGCTCACCGGCACGCTGGGCCCGCTGGTCCAGACGGTGGTCCCGGTGTACGCGCCGGGCGGCTCGGTGGTCGGGCTGGTCTCGGCGGGCGTCACCCTGAGCAACGTCTCCACCGCGAGCGAGCGCCAGCTGCCGGTGGTCCTGGGCGCGGCGGCGGGCGCGATCGGGCTGGCCACCCTGGGCACGGCGCTGGTCAGTCGACGGCTGCGCCGGCAGACGCACGGGCTGGGCCCGGTCGAGATGACCAGGCTGTACGAGCACCACGCGGCGGTGCTGCACGCGGTCCGTGAGGGCGTCATGATCGTCGGCGGGGACGGGCAGCTGCTGCTCTGCAACGACGAGGCGCGCCGGCTGCTCGACCTGCCGCCGGACGCCGAGGGCCGCCCGGTGACCGGGCTGGGCCTGGAGCCCGCCCCGCTGGAGCTGCTGACCGCCAACCGCCAGGTGACCGACGAGGTGGTGCTGGCCGGGGAGCGGCTGCTCGCGGTGAACGTACGGCTGATCGACCAGGCCGGCCGCCCGCCCGGCTGCGTCGCCACGTTGCGGGACTCCACCGAGCTGCTGGCGCTGACCGGCCGGGCCGAGGGCGCGCAGCGGCGGCTGCGGTTGCTGTACGACGCCGGGCTGACGGTGGGCAGCTCGCTGGACGTGACCAGGACGGCCGAGGAGCTGGCGCAGGTCGCGGTGCCCCGGTTCGCGGACTTCGTCACGGTGGACCTCGCGGAGCAGGTGCCGGCCGGCGAGGAGCCCCCGCCGGGCGCCTCTCTCGGCCGGATGCGGCGCGCGGCCATCGCCGGGATCAGCACCGACGCGCCGTTCTACCCGGTGGGCACCACCTGGGACGTGGTACCCGCCACCCCGCTGGCCGGGGCGCTGCACAGCGGGGAGGCCGACCGTGAGCCGAACCTGCCCGAGTCCCAGAAGTGGCGCGAGCAGGACCCCGAGCGCTCGGCGCAGATCCTGGCGTACGGGGTGCACTCGCTGGTGCGGGTGCCGCTGCGGGCGCGCGGCGTGCTGCTGGGGGTGGCCCGGTTCTGGCGGTCGGAGCGGCCGGAACCGTTCGAGCCGGAGGACCTGGCGCTGGCCGAGGAGCTGGTGGCGCACGCGGCGGTGTGCATCGACAACGCCCGCCGCTACACCCGCGAGCACGCGATGGCGGTGACCCTGCAGCACAGCCTGCTGCCGCGCAGTCTGCCGGCCCAGAACGCGCTGGAGGTGGCGCACCGCTACCTGTCGGCCCAGGCCGGGGTGGGCGGGGACTGGTTCGACGTGATCCCGCTGCCGGGCGCCCGGGTGGCGCTGGTGGTCGGCGACGTGGTGGGTCACGGGCTGCACGCGGCGGCGACGATGGGACGGCTGCGCACCGCGATCCACAACTTCTCGACCCTGGACCTGCCGCCGGACGAGCTGCTGGGGCACCTGGACGAGCTGGTGAACCGGATCGACCAGGACGAGGCGGCCTTCAGCGAGAGTTCGGGGCTGGCCGGGGCGACGTGCCTGTACGCGATCTACGACCCGGTGTCGCGGCGTTGCGCGCTGGCCAGCGCCGGGCACCCGCCGCCGGCCGTGGTGGACCCGCAGGGCCACGTGGTGTTCCCGGAGCTGCCGACCGGACCGCCGTTGGGGCTGGCGGCGCTGCCGTTCGAGACCGTCGAGCTGGAGCTCGCCGAGGGCAGTCGGCTGGTGCTGTACACCGACGGGCTGGTGGAGGACCGCGAGCGGGACATCGACGAGGGGCTGGAGCTGCTGCGGACGGCGCTCAGCGGGCCGCCACGCACGCCGGAGCAGACCTGCGCGGACGTGCTCGGGGCGATGCTGCCGACGCACCCGCAGGACGACATCGCGCTGCTGGTGGCGCGGACCAGGGTGCTGGCGCCGGACCAGGTGGCGGAGTGGCACGTGCCCTCCGACCCGGCGGCGGTGCGGACGGTCCGGGCGCAGGTGGCGGCGCGGCTGGCGGACTGGGGGCTGGACGAGGCCGCGTTCGTCACCGAGCTGATCCTGAGCGAGTTGGTGACCAACGCGATCCGGTACGGCTCCGAGCCGATCAAGGTGCGGCTGCTGCGCGACCGGGCGCTGATCTGCGAGGTGTCGGACGGCAGCAGCACCTCGCCGCACCTGCGGTACGCGGCGACCGAGGACGAGGGCGGGCGCGGGCTGTTCCTGGTCGCGCAGTTCGCGGACCGCTGGGGGACGCGCTACACCGCGACCGGGAAGGTCATCTGGACGGAGCAGCCGCTGGAGTAGGAAGTCGGACCGGCCGACTTCCCACTCCGCGAACCGCCCGTAAGCGTCCTAGCGCTGGAAGGCGGCGGCGAGGACGTTCACCACGTCGCCGACGACGATCACCGCCGGGGGCTTGACCCCCTGGGCCTCGACCACCGCGGCGACGGTGCCCAGGGTGGCGTCCACCCGGCGCTGGGCGGCGGTGGTGCCCTCCTGGACGATCGCGACCGGGGTGTCGGCCGGGCGGCCGTGCTCGACCAACCTGGCGGCGATCGCGCCGATCTTGTCGACGGCCATCAGCAGCACCAGGGTGCCACTCATCCCCGCGACGGCCGGCCAGTTGGTGACCGAGCGCGGATCGTCCGGGCCGACGTGGCCGGAGATCACGGTGAACTCCTGGGTCAGCCCGCGGTGGGTGACCGGGATTCCGGCCGTCTCCGGGACGCTGATCGAGCTGGAGATCCCGGGCACCACGGTGACCGGGATGCCCGCCTCGGCGCAGGCCAGCAGCTCCTCGCCACCGCGGCCGAAGACGTACGGATCGCCGCCCTTGAGCCGGACCACGAACTTGCCGGCCTTGGCGTGCTCGATCAGCGCCCGGTTGATCGCCTCCTGGGCCATCTGGCGGCCGTACGGGATCTTCGATGCGTCGATCACCTCGACGTCCTCGGGCAGCTCGGCGAGCAGCTCGCGCGGGGCGAGGCGGTCGGCGACCACCACGTCGGCGTCGGCGAGCAGCCGGCGGCCGCGCACCGTGATCAGGTCCGGGTCGCCGGGGCCGCCGCCGACCAGGGCCACGCCGGCGCCGTGCGAGCGGTACTGGCGGGAGGCCAACGAGCCGTCCCGCAGGCCGCCGACGATGGTGTCGCGCAGGGCGGCGGAGTGGCGCGGGTCGCCGGTGAGGACGGCGACGGTGGCGCCCGCGTCGCGGCCGCTGGCCGGGGTCCAGGCGGTGGCGGCGGAGGCGTCGTCGCTGCGGGAGCAGAACACCCGCTCGCGCTCGGCCTCGGCGCTGACCGCCGCGTTGACCGCCGGGTCGTCGGTGGCGACCAGCGCGTACCAGGTGCCGGCCAGGTCACCGTCCCGGTACGGGCGGGCGTGCCAGGTCAGCTCGCCCGCGTCGGCCATGGCCTGGACGGCCGGGGTGGTGGCCGGGGATATCAGGTGCAGCTCGGCGCCGGAGGCGATCAGGGCCGGCAGCCGCCGCTGCGCGACCTGGCCGCCGCCGACCACGACGACGCGGCGGCCGGCCAGCAGCAGGCCGACGGGGTAGGGGGTACGGCCCTCGGTGCTCGGGTGCGGGGTGGGCGCGCTCATCGGCGGTGCTCCTGATCGGGGGTGAGGGTGTCGGGGACGGTACGGAGATACGCCGCTCCGCGGGCCGGCGCGCCCTCGGGCCGGTCCGCGGAGCGGTGACGGAGTACGTCAGGCCTTCTCGGTGACCCCGGCGGAGTCGAAGGTGGCTACATCGTGCATCGCGCGGGCCGCACTCTGCACCAGCGGCAGTGCCAGCAGGGCACCGGTGCCCTCGCCGAGCCGCAGGTCGAGGTCGATCAGCGGACGCAGGCCCAGCTTCGCCAGCGCGGCCTGGTGGCCGGGCTCGGCGGAGCGGTGGCCGGCGATGCAGGCCGCCAGCACCTCGGGCGCGATGGCCTTGGCGGCCAGCGCCGCCGAACCGGCGATGACACCGTCCAGCACCACCGGGGTGCGCAGCGAGGCGGCGCCCAGCAGGAAACCGGCGATGGCCGCGTGCTCCAGGCCGCCGACGGCCGCGAGGACGCCGATCGGGTCGTTCGGGTCGGGCTGGTGCAGGGCCAGCGCGGCGCGGATGACCTCGATCTTGTGCGAGTGGGTCTCGTCGTCGATGCCGGTGCCGCGGCCGGTGACCTCGGCCGGGTCGAGGCCGGTGAAGACCGAGATCAGGGCGGCCGAGGCGGTGGTGTTGGCGATGCCCATGTCACCGGTGACCAGGGCCTTGTTGCCCGCCGCGACCAGGTCGCGGGCGGTCTCGATGCCGACCTCGATCGCCTGCAGGACCTCCTCGCGGGTCATCGCCGGGCCCTGGGTCATGTCGCCCGTGCCGGGGCGGACCTTGCGCGGCAGCAGGCCGGTGGCGCGGCCCTGCTGGAGGGCGTCCGGCAGCTCGGCGGCGACGCCGACGTCCACCACGCAGACCTCGGTGCCGATCTGCTTGGCGAAGGAGTTGATCACCGCTCCCCCGGCCAGGAAGTTGCC
This sequence comes from Kitasatospora sp. NPDC001159, assembly GCF_053598235.1. NCBI lineage: Bacteria > Bacillati > Actinomycetota > Actinomycetes > Kitasatosporales > Streptomycetaceae > Kitasatospora > Kitasatospora sp. NPDC001159. The sequence continues at coordinate 37,318 of NZ_JBSFJV010000067.1, read as the reverse complement.
GACCATCTGGGCGGTCACCTCCTGCGGCCACGGGCTGACGCCCTGGGCGTGCACGCCGTGGTCGCCCGCGAAGATCGCCACGCAGGCGGGCTCCGGGATCGGCGGCGGGCACTTGCGGGACAGGCCGCACAGCTGGGCGGAGATGATCTCCAGCATGCCGAGCGAGCCGGCCGGCTTGGTCATCCGCTTCTGCCGGTCCCAGGCCTCGCCGAGCGCCTTGGCGTCCAGCGGGCGGATGCCGCGCAGGGTGTCGGCGAGCAGGCTCTGCGGTTCCTCGCCGGGAAGCGCGCGGTTGCCGTACTGCTCCTCGTGGACCACCCAGGACAGCGGGCGCTTCTTGGCCCAGCCCTGCTGCTCCAGCTCGGGCTCGTCCGGGAAGGAGTCGACGAAGCCGACGCACAGGTAGGCGACGACCTCCAGGTGCTCGGGCAGGCCGAGTTCGCGGACCAGCTGCTCGTCGTCGAAGAAGCTCACCCAGCCGACGCCCAGGCCCTCGGCGCGGGCGGCCAGCCAGAGGTTCTCGACGGCCAGGGCAGCCGAGTACGGGGCCATCTGCGGCTGGGTGTGCCGGCCCAGGGTGTGCCGGCCGCCGCGGGTGCGGTCGGCAGTCACCACGATGTTGACCGGGGTGTCGAGGATGGCCTCGATCTTGATCTCGCGGAACTGCTTGGCTCGGCCCTTGGGCAGCGAGTCCGCGTACGCCTCGCGCTGACGCTCCGCCAGGGCGTGCATCCGCTTGCGGGTCTTCGCCGAGCGGATCACCACGAAGTCCCAGGGCTGCGAGTAGCCGACGCTGGGCGCGGTGTGGGCGGCCTCCAGGACGCGGATCAGCACCTCGTGGGGGATCGGGTCCGGGCGGAAGCCGTTGCGGATGTCGCGGCGCTCGCGGATCACCTGGTGGACGGCGCCGCGGCCGGCCTCGTCGTACCCGGGGGCGGCCGGGCCGCGCGGCTCGGCGGGCTCGACGGCCCGCGGGTCCTCGGCGGGCTGCTCGGGCTGGCCCTCGGGCTGCTGCTCCGCCTCCGGCACGACGGCTTCGGCGGCCTGCGCCGCCTCGGCCTCGGCGGGCTGCTCGACGGCCTGCTCGAAGACCGGCTGCTCGGCCGTCTCGGCGGCGGGCTGCTCCGCGGTCGGCTCGACGGCCGAGGCCTCCTCCGGGGCGGCCTCGGGCGCGGCTTCGGCGGGCTGCCCGGCCTGCTCCGCGACCTGCTCGGCCTGCGGCTCCTCGGCGGCCGGGGCCTCGGCGGTCTCGGCGACCGGCTGCTCGACGGGCTGCTCGGCGACCGGCTGCTCGACGGGCTGCTCGGCGGCCGGCTGCTGCTCCGCCTCCGGCACGACGGCTTCGGCGGCCGGCTGCTGCTCCGCCTCCGGCACGACGGCTTCGGCGGCCTGCGCCACCCCGGCCTCGGCGGGCTGCTCGACGGCCTGCTCGGCCACGGGCTCAGCGGTGGCCTCGACGACCTGCTCCGGCTGCTCGGCGGCCAGCTCGGCCGGGGCCCCGGCGGGCTGCTCGGCCTGGACGGCCTCCGGCTGCGGCTGCTCGCCCTCGACGGCAGGCTGCTCGGCGGGCTGCTCGACGGCCTGGCCGGAGGGCATCTCACCGGTACCGGCGGCGGTCTCCGCGACCGGCTCGGCGACGGCCTGCGGCGCGGCCTCGGCGGGCTGCCCGGCCTCCTGGGCCACCGGGGCCTCCTGAACCGCCTCGACGGCCTGCGGCGCGTCGGCGGCCGCTATGGGAGCGGGCTGCTGCTGCGCCGCTTCCCTTGCCACCGGGGCCTGCTGGGCGGCCTCGACCTTGGGCAGGCCGTGCGGGGTCGGCGCGGCGAGGAAGGCGGAGATCCGACGCGGCTGGCCGGCCGGGGCGGCGGCCTCGGTCTGCTCGGCGGTCGCGACGGCCTCGGCGGCACCCTCGGCCACGGCGGCCTCGGCGGCGCCACCCTCAACGGCAACGGCCTCGACGGCGACGGCCTCGACGGCGACGGCCTCGACGGCAACGGTCTCCACCGCGGCGGTCTCGACCACAACGGCCTCGGCCACCCGCTGGGCAACGCCCTCGGCCACGACGGCCTGGGCCTGCGCGGCCTCCGGGACCGGCGCCGCCTGAGCGGCCTCGGGCGTCGGTACGGCCTGGCCGGCCTCCGGCATCTCGACGACCTCGACCACCTCGATCGCCCCGACCGTCTCGACGGTCATCAGGCCCTCGATCGGCTGCGCGGCCAGCGGCACCTGCTGGAAGCCCTGACCCTGCGGCGCCTGCTGGACGTCCTGCACCCCCTCGACCGTCAAAGCCATCGGGGGCATCGGCGCGGCGGGCGCCATCGGAACGGCCTGCGGCACGTCCTGGGGCACGGCACCCGGGACCGGCGCGACGGCCTCACCCATCGGCGGCCGGCCGACGACCGGGATGCCGTGCGCGGGCGTGCCGCCCTGCGACGGGCCGCGGTCGGCCAGCGAACGGACCGGCACCTGGCCGGTCATCAGCGACGGGTCCGGGATGGGCGGGCCGGCGTGCAGCGGGCGGCGCGGCTGCTGAGCCTGCGTCATGGGCTGCTGGGCCTGCGGCTGCATCGGGACGGCCTGGACGGGCGACTGCTGGGGGTACTCGGCGCCGAGCACCGGCGGGTCCACCGGCGGCCAGGACGGCTCGAGCGGGGTGCCGTCCGGCTGCGGCGCGAACGGCGCCTGCTCGGCACCCCAGGAGCCCTGCGGGCCGGGCATCAGCAGCACGTCGTCCTCGTCGTCCAGCCCGTCCGGCTGGTCGACGAAGTGGAAGGCCGGGCGCGCGGCGCCCTGGTCGACGGTCCAGCCGTCGCCCGGGACGGCCGGGGACGGCATGCCGGGAACGGCGTAGCTCGGCTGGCCCTCCGGCGGGATGACACCCGCGCCGGGCAGGCCGCCGACCGGCGCCGCCGGGTTGGGGATCACCCCGCCGTCCGTCGCGACGCCCTGCAGGGGTGCAACGCCCGCGACGCCCTCCGGTCCGCCGAGCGGGTCGGGCCCGGCGTGCAGGTGCTCCGGCAGTCCCTCGCCCGGGACGTGGCCGCCATCGGTCATTGTCAAAGCTCCTTCCAGGCCGCTGCCGCGCCCCTTGGCGACGCGATCACCGACCGCAGCGCCCATCCGCACGGGCCGGGCCTGCACCGACCCGCCCCTCAACCACACGCGGCCGCCGCGCCGAGGCGCTGCGGCCAAAGTCCTTCCGGCGCGCTGCGGCACCCCGGCCGGGGCACCGCCCGTAAGGACGGCGCACCATCTGAAACAACGACAACCCGGAGCAACCGGCACGACCGCACCGGACCCTACGGCATTCTCCAGGTCCGGCAAGCGGCCCGTCGAATTGCCCACACTCCGAGCGGAACCGGGTTGCACCACGTCAAAAAAGGTGACAAACCGACCGAATCGGGCGGGTCGCCGACGGCTGCAGCCGCCTGGGACGCCACACTACCGGCCCGGCGCGGTGACCTCTCGAATCAGTGTCCGGATGCGACCTGGATCACCGCCGAGCCTGCGCGGCGGTCCCGGCACTCACCCGAGGCCTTCACACGATCTGCTCACCCCAGAGCAGCAGTGCGCCGCCCGCGCCCTCCCCGAGCTCCAGTCCGCCGCCCTCCCCCGCGGGGCGCAGCGGAGTGGACTGCAGCAGCGCGCCGTCCGCCCGGTAGCCGGCCTCGGTGATGGCCCGGCGGACTTCCTCCGCCTCGGCGAAGGTGCGGGCCAGCGCGACGAAGCGCTCGGGCTTGCGGGCGAGCACCGCGCGCACCACGTCGAGGCCACCGGACTCCACCACCGCCGCGTCCGGCTCCGGCAGTCCGCCCAGCACCTCGGGGCCGTGGCCGTACACGGTCTCCACCTCGACGCCGTACCGGCGGGCGTTGACGGTGAGCCGGGCGCAGGCCGAGCGGGAGGCCTCCACCGCGACCACGGCGGCGCCGAACCGGGCCGCCTCCACCGCGAGGGCGCCGCTGCTGGCGCCGACCGACCAGACCAGGTCCCCGGGCCGTGCACCCAGACGGGCCAGCACCAGCGCGCGGACGTGCGCGGGGAGCGCATCCGACGCGCCCGCTCCGCCCTCCGTGCGCCCGGCGCCCGCGTAGGCGTCGGTGGGGAGCGCCCAGCCGCGTTCCGCGCCGGGGTAACCGACCGGGCGCCCGGCCAACCAGCCGGCCGCCTCGTCCACCGTCCCGGCCTGGGCGGTACCGCCGATCACCAGCACCACGTTGGGGTCGCGCCAGACGTGGTCGGCGATCCGGTCGGAGGTCAGGACGGTGACGTCCTCCTCCGGGGTGCCGAGGGCCTCGCAGACCACGAAGGTCCGGTGCACCCCGCGCAGCATCAGGGCGAGTTCGCCCGGACCGGCACCCGGCGCGGTGAGCACCGCGACCTTGGGGTGGGCCCGGCAGATGTTGGCCGCGCGGCGCAGCCGACCACCGTGCGCGCTGACCACCTGGGCGTCCTCCCAGGGCATCCCGGCCCGGGCGAAGGCTGCGGCGACGGAGGAGACGGCGGGCAGGACCTCGAGTTCGAGGCCGAACTCGGGTCTGCGCAGGGTGCGCACCACGCCGAAGAAGCCCGGGTCACCCTCGGCGACCACGACGGCGGCGCCGCGGTGCTCGGCGATCTTCTTGGCAGCCTGCTGGATGTTGCCGAGGGCGATCCGCTCGGCGGCGTCCGGTACGGGGAGGGCGCCCAGTTGGTAGGGCGCGCCGGCCACCAGGGTCGCGGCGGCGAGGGCCGCACCGGCGGCCTCGGTCAGCGGCGTTCCGTCCCACCCGATGACCGTGATCCGGTCAGCCATCTGCGGCCGTTCTCCCTCGACTCGATGCGCGGCTCGTCGCGCCGGCTGTGCGGCGCCGGTGCAGAGGCTACCGGGTGTGATCCCCCGAGGACGGGCCCTGACGGCCGACATCTCGTACACATGTCCGTGCCGATCGGGTGACCGGGTGCTTTCACCGCGGCAACGGGCGGTGGATCAGTCGCGCAGCACGTAGCGGTGGTCGCCGTGCCAGCCGTCCCGGTGCAGTTCGGGCGATTCCAGGTCCTCCGGGAGCAGGCTCCACAGGATCAGGTCGCTGCGGCTCTCCTCCACCACCTCACCGGACTCGCCCCGCACTATCCAGGCGCTGCGCAGCACGCCCTCGCTGATCCCGCCGATCTTCTGGGCGACCTGCTGGGCGGCGGTGTTCCCGGCGGCGGTGCGCATCTCCAGGCGCAGGAAGCCGCGGTCCTCGAACAGCCACTGGGCGACGCCGAGGACGGCCTCCGGGGCGTAGCCCTCGCCGCGCGCCCAGACGGCGGTGACGTAGGAGATCTCGGTGGTGCGCAGCCGCCAGTCGGTGTTGCGCAGTTCGACCAGGCCGACCAGGCGCTGGGTGAGGTGCTCGGTGACGGCGAAGACGATGCCGCGGCCTTCGGCCCGGTGGGCGGGAGCGAGGGTGCGGGCGAGGTCGGCCGCGTAGTCCCGGGTGAACGGGTGCGGGAGATCCGTCCAGGCCAGGACGAGGTCGTCGGCCATCATGGTGGCCAGGCCGGGGGCGTCATCCTCCGCAAGGGGACGCAGCAGCAGCCGTTCGGTGCTGATGGCGGTCTCGGGGAAGCTCGCTGCCATGCCGTCTCTCCTCGCCGGGTCGTGAACACAACACCGTACGCCCCCGTCGCGCCCCGGGTACCACGCGGTGCGCCGCCCGCACGACGGTACGTCAGAACGCGGTCGGCCGGGGCGTCCCTGGGTGCATACTGCCCGACCGGGCCCCCGCCGAGGTACGGCGGGGGCCCGGTCGGACGTCAGGGTGTGACGGCATGACGATCAGTGACGATCAGAAGGCCGGGATGACCGAGCCCTGGAAGGTGTCGTTGATGTACTTCTTGACCTCGTCGGAGTGCAGAAGCTCGGCGAGCTTCTTGACCCGCGGGTCGTTCTCCCTGCCCTTCTTGACGGCGAGGATGTTGGCGTACGGGTTGCCCTCGGCCTTCTCCAGCACCAGCGCGTCGGTGGCCGGCTTCAGGCCGGAGTCGATCGCGTAGTTGCCGTTGATGACGGCGGCGTCGAGGTCGGAGACCGAGCGGGGCAGCTGGGCGGCCTCCAGCTCCTTCCACTTGAGGTTCTTCGGGTTGCCCGTCACGTCGGCCGGGGTGGCGGTGGTGCCGGCGCCGTCCTTGAGGGTGATGAGCTTGTTGTCGGCGAGCAGCTTGAGCGCGCGGCCCTCGTTGGTGGCGTCGTTGGGCAGGCCGATGGTGGCGCCGTCCGGCAGGTCGGTGATCGCCTTGACCTTCTTGGAGTAAAGGCCCAGCGGCTCCAGGTGCACGGTCTCGACCGAGACGATGTCGGTGCCGTGCTTCTTGTTGAAGTCCTCCAGGTACGGGACGTGCTGGAAGTAGTTGGCGTCGGCCGACCCGTCCTGCACCGCCGTGTTGGGGGTCACGTAGTCGGTGACCTCCTTGATGTCGAGCTTGAGGCCGGCCTTGTCCGCGAGGTTGTCCTTGACGTACTTGAGGATCTGCCCGTGCGGGGTGGGACTGGCGACGACCTTGAGCGGCGCGTTCGGGTCCGAGGAGGACCCGGAGCTGCCGCAGGCGGCCAGCGAGAGGGCGAGGCCGGCGGTGGCGAGGACGCTGGTGAACTTCAGGGCGTTGCGCACGAAAAGTGCCTTTCTGCGTGTTGCGGGGAGCCGCGTCCGGGGTCGGACGAGGGAGGTCTAGGAGGCGACGAGGTCCTGGTCCGGAGTCGTCGGGGTGCGGCCGAGCAGCCGGGTCCGGCCGCCGCCGCGGCCGCGGTGGGCGAGGCGCCGGACGGCGAAGTCGCCGATCAACTGGACGGCGGTGACGATGATCACCAGCTCGGCCACGATGACCCACATGAATGCCGTCTCGAAGCGCTGGTAGCCGTAGTTGACGGCGAGGGTGCCGAGGCCGCCACCGCCGACCGTGCCGGCCATCGCGGAGTAGCTGATCAGGGTGATGACGGTGGTGGTGATCGAGGCCACGATGCCGGGCAGCGCCTCGGGCAGCAGGGTCTTGCGCACGATCGTCCAGGTGCTGCCGCCCATCGACTGCACCGCCTCGATCAGACCGCGGTCGACCTCACGGACGGAGGTCTCGACCAGGCGGGCGAAGAACGGGATGGCGCCGACGGTGAGCGGCACGGTAGCGGCCTGCCAGCCGATGGAGGTGCCGACCAGCCAGCGGGTGAAGGAGATCAGCGCGATCATCAGGATGATGAACGGCACCGAGCGGGCGATGTTCACCACGAAGCCGATGGCCTTGTTGACCGCCCGGTTGGCGAGCAGGCCGCCCTTGTCGGTGAGCACCAGCAGCACGCCCAGCGGCAGGCCGAGCAGCACGGTGACCGCCGCCGACACCCCGACCATCTGGAAGGTCTCCTGGGTGGCGGGCCACATCAGCTCCTGCATCTGGTCCCAGGTCATGCCACCGCTCCGTTCGCCGCACCGATCACGTCCACCTGCAGGCCCTGCTCGCGCAGGTAGCCGATCGGCACCACGTTGTCCTGGTGGCCGCCGGACAGTTCGACCCGCATCCGGCCGACCATCCGGCCGGCGATGGTCTCGACGGCGGCGCCGAGGATGTTGATGTCGATCTGGTAGGTACGGGCGAGCTGGGAGACGAACGGCTGGGCCGAGGTGTCGCCCTGGAAGGTGATCTCCAGCACGGTGGAACCGGGCTGCCCGGTGCCGAACTCGCCGAGCGGGAACAGCTCGCGGGCCAGCTCGGAGCCGGGCTCGGCCAGCAGCTCGGTGAGCTTCCCGGACTCGACCACCCGGCCGCCGCGCATCAGGGCGGCGGAGTCGCAGACGGTCTTGATGACGTCCATCTCGTGGGTGATCAGCAGGACGGTGAGGCCCAGCTGCTGGTTGAGGTCGCGCAGCAACTTGAGGATCGAGCGGGTGGTCTCCGGGTCGAGGGCCGAGGTGGCCTCGTCGGAGAGCAGCACCTTGGGGTCGCCGGCCAGGGCGCGAGCGATGCCGACGCGCTGCTTCTGACCGCCGGAGAGCTGGTTGGGGTAGCTGCGGGCCTTCTCGCCGAGGCCGACGAGCTCCAGCAGCTCGGCGGCCTTGCGGCGGCGCTGAGTGCGGTCCAGGCCGTTGATCTCCAGCGGGAGTTCGACGTTCTGCTGCACCGTCCGCGAGGACAGCAGGTTGAAGTGCTGGAAGACCATGCCGATCCGGCGGCGCGCCTCGCGCAGCTCCCGGCCGGCCCGGTTCTCACCGCCGGACAGCGTGGTGAGTTCGACCCCGTCCACGGTGACGGTGCCGGAGGTCGGGCGCTCCAGCATGTTCACGCAGCGGATGAGGGTGGACTTGCCGGCACCGCTGGTGCCGACGACTCCGTAGACCTCGCCCGGACGGACGTGCAGGTCGACGCCGGCGAGAGCGGTCACCTCGCGGCCTCGGGAACGGTAGACCTTCGTGAGGTCCGTGGTGGTGATCACAGCTGCTTCCGGGGGTCGGGGGCGGGCGGCGTGTCGACCGCCCGACCGGGGTTGCGGTCGGCGGTGTCCTACGACGCTTCGCCAGGGGGATCCGGACCTGCCGCCCTTGATCGTGACCGCTGGGCGGCCGGGCCGCGCGACGGCACGGCCCTTACGGGTCAGCGGCGGCCGCGGGTGTGCGGGCACGCCGGAGGGAGGGGTTCCGGGAGGGAAGGCACGCTCGCACGGACGGGAGCGGTGCCGGAGTCTCGCTTCGGGGCGCGAGGGGGAGGCACTCTCAGAGGAGTGCCGGGGGCGGTGGCCCTCAGCAGTGACACATTCGACGGCACATGGCACGCTCACCTGCCGGCAGCGTGCCGGAGGGGGTCCAGTTCGTCGTCGCAGCCATGTGAGCCAGTAAAACAGATCAGCTGAATTGCGCCCAATTTTTCGGCAGAGACGTCCGCATTTCGGACACTCACGCCTTTGACCAGCGGTGATACGGCTCGGCGCCGCCACCTTCCTGTCCGAATGGTGGCGGCGCCGGGGCCGGGCCCGTACGGGCGGGGGGTCAGGCGGTCGCGGCGAGCGGGGTCGCGGCGGACTTCTCCAGGTGCACGAAGCTCAGCCGGCTGCTGACCTGCTCGACGGCGGTCTGCCGGTACCCCTGGCGGGCGTAGAGGCGCAGGTTGCCGAGGCTGCGGTGGCCGGTGAACAGACGGTAGGCGGTCACCGGGCGGCCGTCCTCGACGAGGCGGCGCTCCAGGGCGTCCAGGAGCCGTCCGCCCAGGCCGTGCCGCTGCATCCGGGGGTGGACCACCAGACGCCCTATCCGGCCGATGCCCTCGGCGTCGACGTGGCCACGGACGGTGCCGACCACCTCCTCGCCCAGCCGGGCGACCAGGACGTGCTGCTCGGCCAGTTCGGCGCGCAGGCTCTCCAGGGTCTGCGTCAGGGGCTCTATCGCCCAGTCGCCGTACAGCTCCGCCTCGGGCTGGTAGCCCAGGTACTGGAGCTTGAGGATCTGCTCGGCATCCTCGGCCACCGCGGCCGAGATGATCACGCTCATGCCCATGTGGAGGGGCCTCCCCAGTCGTCGTGCCCGGCGCGCAGAGGGTGGCGCGCTCACGCTCAGTATCCGAGCGATCGCGCCACCGTCAAAAGTGGCGTTCGCCAGCGCTCTACCCGGGCGTCAGCTTCCCTCAACCTTCGGGGGGCGGACAGTGGCGAGTGTCACGGCGGGGGAGTGGCGGGAGGGGTGGGGCGAGGGTGGGGAGAATCACCCCGGTCACTCAGAGGAAGCGCTCCGCGTGGAGCAGCAGCCGGAGGCAGGCCAGGCAGCGGGAGCGGGTGGGGCCGATCGAGCCGCGCGGCATGCCGAGGCGTGCGGAGAGTTCGCGGTAGGTCGGCGGCGGGTCCTCGGCGAGGGCGGCGACGAGTTGGGGGCAGCGGCCGGGCAGGGCGGCGACGGTCTCGCGGACCACCCGGCGGCGGCGTTCGGCGAGGTAGACGTCCTCGGCGGAGGGGACGGGCGGAAGGGCTGTGCACACACCGTGCATGACGGGCCCGGGCGGGCCCGGTTACGCCCGAGCCGGGGCACGTACGCGGGAGGGGCGCGCCGGTCGGACCGCCGCGCCCCTCCCCCGTCGTGCCGGGGGTCAGCCCTGGGGCCGTCTCCTGGGTTCTGTCGGATCAGGCGAGGACCCGAAAGACAGCCCCTACACCCACTCCTGCTGCCGCGCCAGGTCCGCCTTGACCTCGGCGAGCTGGACCGCGACGGCCGAGGGGGCGGTGCCGCCGCGCCCGTTGCGGGCGGCGATGGCGCCGTGCACGCTGAGCACCGAGCGGACCTCGGGGGTCAGGTGCTCGGAGATCGAGGCGAACTGCTCGCCCGTCAGGTCGGACAGCTCGATGCCCTGGGCCTCACAGACCTTGACGCAGGCTCCGGCCACCTCGTGCGCGACCCGGAACGGCACGCCCTGCTTGACCAGCCACTCGGCGATGTCGGTGGCGAGCGAGAAGCCGGCCGGGGCCAGCTCCTCCAGCCGCTCCCGGTGCACGGTGAGGGTGGCCATCATCCCGGTGAACGCAGGCAGCAGCACCTCCAGGGTGTCGCAGGAATCGAAGACCGGCTCCTTGTCCTCCTGGAGGTCCCGGTTGTAGGCGAGCGGCAGCGCCTTGAGGGTGGCCAGCAGGCCGGTCAGGTTGCCGATGAGCCGACCGGACTTGCCGCGGGCCAGCTCGGCGATGTCCGGGTTCTTCTTCTGCGGCATGATCGAGGAGCCGGTGGAGAAGGCGTCGTGCAGCGTGATGAAGCCGAACTCCTTGGTGTTCCAGATGATCACCTCCTCCGCGATCCGGGAGAGGTTGACGCCGATCATCGCGGTCACGAAGGCGAACTCGGCGACGAAGTCGCGCGAGGCGGTGCCGTCGATGGAGTTGCCGACCGAGCCGCCCTCGAAGCCGAGGTCGGCGGCGACGGCCTGCGGGTCGAGGCCGAGCGAGGAGCCGGCCAGCGCGCCGGAGCCGTACGGCGAGACGGCGGTGCGGGCGTCCCACTGGCGCAGCCGCTCGGCGTCCCGGCCGAGGGCCTGCACGTGCGCGAGGACGTGGTGGGCGAAGAGGACGGGCTGGGCGTGCTGCAGGTGGGTGCGGCCCGGCATGGCGGTGTCGGGGTGCGCCTCGGCCAGGCCGACCAGGGCGTGCTGGAGGTCGAGCAGCAGGCCGCCGATGGTCTTCGCGTGGTCCCGCAGGTACATCCGGAACAGGGTGGCGATCTGGTCGTTGCGCGAGCGCCCGGCCCGCAGCTTGCCGCCGAGGTCGGCGCCGAGGCGCTCCAGCAGGCCGCGCTCCAGGGCGGTGTGCACGTCCTCGTCGGCGACGGTGCCCGTGAAGGTGCCCGCCTCGACGTCGGCGAGCAGCTGGTCGAGGCCGGCCAGCATGGCGGCGAGTTCCTCGTCGGAGAGCAGGCCCGCCTTGTGCAGCACCCGGGCGTGGGCCTTGGAGCCGGCGATGTCGTACGGGGCGAGGCGCCAGTCGAAGTGGACCGAGGCGGAGAGCTTGGCCAGCGCCTCGGACGGGCCGTCGGCGAAGCGCGCGCCCCAGAGGCGGACGTCGGAGGACTGCTGGGCGGTCATCGCGGTGGCTCCTTACACGTATGGGTGTGCGGCACACATGTGCAGTGGATGGCATAAGTATGCACGACGCCGTATGAAACACAAAACCCCGGCCGGAGTTGTCCCCATGGCCGGGGTTTCGGGGGTCGAGGTGTTACTGCGCCTTGGCCTGGGCGAGTTGCATCAGGTGGTCGGCGAGCGCCTGACCGCCGGACGGGTCGCGGCTGATCAGCAGCACGGTGTCGTCGCCGGCGATGGTGCCGATGATCTCGAACACCTCGGCCTGGTCGATCGCCGAGGCCAGGAACTGCGCGGCCCCGGGCGGGGTGCGCAGCACGACCAGGTTGCCCGAGGCGGTCGCGGAGACCATGAGCTCGCCGGCCAACCGGGCCATCCGGCCCTCGCTGGCCGACTCCCCCATCGGTGCGCGCGGCGTACGGTCGCCGCCCTCGGCCGGGACGGCGTAGATCAGCGCGCCGTCCCGGTTGCGGATCTTGACCGCGCCCAGCTCGTCCAGGTCCCGGGAGAGGGTGGCCTGGGTGACCACGAGTCCGTCGTCGGCGAGCAGCCTGGCGAGCTGGCTCTGCGAACGCACGGGCTGGCGGGTGAGCAGGTCCACGATCCGCCGGTGACGCGCGGTGCGGGTCTGCGGGACCTGCGGCGTCGGGCCGGCGGCGGAGGGGCCGGAGTGGGAATCGGTCATGTGATTATTCTCCCGGACGACGGTCAACTCGCATCGGCCGGGGCGCTCTCGCGCACCGTCCGGAGGATGCCCGGCAGCGCTGCCAGGAAGGCGTCCGCCTCCTGCTCGGTCAGCACCAACGGCGGCGCCAGCCGTACGGCGTCCGGAACAGCGGCGTTGACCAGGAAGCCCGCCTCCTGCGCGGCGGCCTGGACCTTGGCCGAGACTGGCTGGGTGAGCACGATGCCGAGCAGCAGGCCGGCGCCGCGCACGTGCGCGACCAGCGGGTCGCCGATCGCCTCGACGCCGAGCCGCAGCCGGTCACCGATCTTGCGGACGTGCTCCAGCAGGCCCTGGGACTCGATGGTGTCCAGCACCGCGAGCCCGGCCGCGGCGGCCACCGGGTTGCCGCCGAAGGTGGTGCCGTGCTGGCCCGGGGTGAGCAGCTCGGCCGCCTCGCCGAAGGCCAGCACCGCGCCCATCGGCAGGCCGCCGCCGAGCGCCTTGGCCAGGGTGACCACGTCCGGCTCGATGCCCTCGAAGGCCTGGTGGGCGTACCAGTGGCCGGTGCGGCCGATGCCGGTCTGGATCTCGTCCAGGACGAGCAGGGTGCCGGTGGCCCGGGTGATCTCGCGGGCGGCCCTGAGGTAGCCGTCCGGCAGCGGGATGGCACCGTTCTCGCCCTGGATCGGCTCCAGGAAGACGGCGGCGGTCTCGGTGGTGACGGTGGCGCGCAGCGCCTCGACGTCGCCGAAGCGGACGTGGGTGACGTCGCCGGGCAGCGGGCGGAACGGGTCCTGCTTGGCGGGCTGGCCGGTGAGCGCGAGGGCGCCCATGGTCCGGCCGTGGAAGCCGCCCTGGAGCGCGACCAGGTGCGTGCGGCCGGTCCGCCGGCTGATCTTGAAGGCGGCCTCGTTGGCCTCGGCGCCGGAGTTGCAGAAGAACACCCGGCCGCCCTCGCGGCCGTCCAGCTTCAGCAGCCGCTCGGCGAGGGCGATGGTCGGCTCGGCCATGAACAGGTTGGAGACGTGCCCCAGGGTGGCGATCTGCCGGCTGACCGCCTCCACCACGGCCGGGTGGGCGGTGCCGAGGGCGTTGACGGCGATGCCGCCGAGCAGGTCGGTGTACTCCTTGCCGTCCGCGTCCCAGAGCTTGACGCCCTCGCCGCGCACCAACGGGATGCGGGGGGTCCCGTAGTTGTCGGTGAACGCGTGCTGCCACCGGTGGGCGAGCTGCTCGTTGTGCGTCATGCCAGTCCCCCGGTCACGGTCGGTTCGTCGTCCGGCACGACCATCGTGCCGATGCCCTCGTCGGTGAAGATCTCCAGCAGCAGGCTGTGCTGGACCCGGCCGTCCAGCACGCGGGCGGTGCCCACGCCGGAGCGGACGGCGCGCAGGCAGCCCTCCATCTTGGGGAGCATGCCGGTGGCCAGGCCCGGCAGCAGCTCGTCCAGCTCGCTCGCGGTGAGCTGGCTGATCACGTCGTCGGAGCTCGGCCAGTCCTTGTAGAGGCCCTCGACGTCGGTGAGCACCACCAGCATCTCGGCGCCCAGCGCGACCGCCAGGGCGGAGGCCGCGGTGTCCGCGTTGATGTTGTAGACGTGGCCGTCGGCGCCGCGGGCGATCGAGGAGATGACAGGGATCCGGCCGTCGGCGATCAGCGCCTTCACCGCGCCGGCCTCGATGTTGACGATGTCGCCGACCAGGCCGATGTCGACCTGCTCGCCGTCCACCACCGCGTAGCGCTTGACCGCGGTCATGGTGTGGGCGTCCTCGCCGGTCATGCCGACGGCGAACGGGCCGTGCTCGTTCAGCAGGCCGACCAGCTCGCGCTGAACCTGGCCGGCCAGCACCATCCGGACCACGTCCATGGTCTCGGGGGTGGTGACGCGCAGGCCGTTGGTGAAGTTGGACTCCAGCCCGAGCTTGTCGAGTTGGGCGCTGATCTGCGGGCCGCCGCCGTGTACCACGACGGGGTGCAGTCCGGCGTAGCGGAGGAAGACGACGTCCTGGGCGAAGGCCGCCTTGAGGCTGTCGTCCACCATGGCGTTGCCACCGAACTTGATCACGACGGTCTTGCCGTGGAAGCGCTCCAGCCACGGGAGCGCCTCGATCAGCGTCATGGCCTTGGGCAACGCGGTGTTGTTGCGGGCCTGTTCGCCCTTGGGTGCGATCTGCACGGGTTTCCCTTATCGGAACGGATGGCGCGGCTCAGGTGGAGTAGGCGCTGTTCTCGTGGACGTAGTCGGCGGTGAGGTCGTTGGTCCACAGCGAGGCGCTCGCCGTACCGGCGTTGAGGTTCGCGGTGATGACGACCTCACGGCCCTTCATGTCCACCAGGTCGCGGTCCTCGCCCACGCCGCCGTCCCGGCAGACCCAGACGCCGTTGATGGCCACGTCCAGCCGGTTCGGGTCGAAGGCGGCGGAGGTGGTACCGATCGCGGCCAGCACCCGGCCCCAGTTGGGGTCCTCACCGTGCACGGCGCACTTGAGCAGGTTGTTGCGGCTGATCGTCCGGGCGACCTCGACGGCCTCGTCCTCGGTGGCGGCGCCGGTCACGTCGATCCGGATGTCCTTGCTGGCGCCCTCGGCGTCGCCGATCAGCTGGCGGGCCAGGTCGGCGCTCACCGCGCGGACGGCCTCGGCGAACTCGGCCGGGTCCGGGGTGATGCCGGTGGCACCGGAGGCGAGCAGCAGCACGGTGTCGTTGGTCGACATGCAGCCGTCGGAGTCGATCCGGTCGAAGGTGGTGCGGGTGGCGCCGCGCAGCGCGGCGTCCAGGGCGGCGCTGTCCAGGTCGGCGTCGGTGGTGAGGACGACCAGCATGGTGGCCAGGCTCGGGGCGAGCATGCCCGCGCCCTTGGCCATGCCGCCGACCGTCCAGCCGGCCGGGCTGGTGAGCTGCGCGGTCTTGTGCACGGTGTCGGTGGTCTTGATGGCGATCGCGGCGGCCTCGCCGCCGGTCTCGCGGAGCTCCTGAGCGGCCAGGGTGACGCCGGGCAGCAGGATGTCCATCGGCAGCCGCACGCCGATCAGGCCGGTGGAGGCGACGGCGACCTCGCCGGCGTTGAGCTCCAGCTCGACGGCGACCTTCTCCGCGGTGGCGTGGGTGTCCTGGAACCCGAGCGGGCCGGTGCAGGCGTTGGCGCCACCGGAGTTGAGGACGACGGCGGAGACCCGGCCGCCCTTGAGGACCTGCTCGGACCAGAGCACCGGCGCGGCCTTGACCCGGTTGGCGGTGAAGACGCCGGCTGCGGCGAGCGAGGGACCGTCGTTGACCACCAGGGCGAGGTCCGGGGTACCGGAGGCCTTGATGCCAGCGGTGACCCCGGCGGCGCGGAACCCCTTGGCGGCGGTCACGCCGACGTTCACAGGATTGGTCACGGTGCGACTCCGTTCACGGGAAGGCCCAGCTCCTCGGGCAGGCCGAGGGCGATGTTCATGCTCTGTACCGCGCCGCCCGCGGTGCCCTTGACCAGGTTGTCGATCGCGCTGATCGCGATGATCCGCCCGGCGGTCGGGTCCAGGGCGACCTGGACCAGGGCGGTGTTGGCGCCGTAGACGCTGCTGGTCTGCGGCCACTGCCCCTCGGGCAGCAGGTGGACGAAGGGCTCGTCCGCGAACGCCTCGGTGTAGGCGGCGCGCAGGCTGTCAGCGCTCACGCCCGGCTTGGCCTTGGCGGAGCAGGTGGCGAGGATGCCGCGCGGCATCGGGACGAGGGTGGGGGTGAAGGAAACGGTGACCGGCTCGCCCGCGAGCGGGGTGAGGTTCTGCACCATCTCCGGGGTGTGCCGGTGCACGCCGCCGACGCCGTACGGGCTGACGCTGCCCATGACCTCGCTGCCCAGCAGGTGGGGCTTGGCGGCCTTGCCGGCGCCGGAGGTGCCGGAGGCGGCGACCACCACGGCCTCCGGCTCGGCGAGCCCGGCCGCGTACGCCGGGAAAAGCGCCAGGGAGACGGCCGTCGGGTAGCAGCCGGGCACCGCGATCCGGTTGCTGCCCTTCAACGCGGCGCGGTGGCCGGGGAGTTCGGGCAGGCCGTAGGGCCAGGTGCCGGCGTGCGCGGAGCCGTAGAACTGCTCCCAGTCGGCGGCGGCCTTGAGTCGGAAGTCGGCGCCGCAGTCGACCACCAGGACGTTCTGGCCGAGCGCCTCGGAGACGGCCGCGGACTGGCCGTGCGGCAGCGCCAGGAACACCACGTCGTGGTCGGCCAGCACCTCGGGGGTGGTGGGTTCGAGGACACGGTCGGCCAGCGGGATCAGATGCGGCTGCAGCGCGCTCAGGCGGGTGCCCGCGTTCGAGCCGCCGGTCAGCGCCCCGATCTCCACCTCCGGGTGGCCGAGCAGCAGGCGCAGGACCTCGCCGCCCGCGTACCCGCTCGCGCCGGCGACGGCGACTCGCAATGCCATGGCGTTCCTCCTTCGTCGTGGCATGAATATACGCGGGAGGGAAAATCCATGCAAGACTCGGAGTCGGCCGCCGGGCTGTGACAGGCCGTACGCCGGCGCGATGGGTCTGCGCCCTGGAGGACCTCACCGGGGAGGGCGCCGGACTGCCGAAGCGGCCCTGCACCTGGGACGCGGCGCTGCTGCTCTGGCTGCCGCCGGACCTCGTACCCGTGGTGGCCGGGTGGTGGCAGCGGGTGCCGCCCCGGCTGGCGGAACTGCGCGAGCCCTTCGACCGGTACGCGGCGGAGCCGGGCACCGAGGTCGGCGACTTCGAGAGGTGGACCGAACTCCTCACCCACTGGGGCCGGGTGGTCACCGAGGCGCAGCGCCGCGGCTGGGGCGTCGGGCTGCGCTGCTGACCGCCGTCGTTCAGCGCTTCACGGCCCGCAGCACCACGAACTTGGGGTTCCCGGCGACGAGTCGGCAGTTGCCGAAGAGCTTGCGCAGCTTGACGTGGTAACCGAGATGCCGGTTGCCGACCACCCAGAGCTCGCCGCCGGGCCGCAGCGCCCGCCGGGAGCCGCTGAACATCCGCCAGGCGGTGGCGTCCGTGGTGGCCTGGTGGGAGTGGAACGGCGGATTGTTGAGCACCAGGTCCACCGAGCCGGGGGCGAACACGTCCGGGGCGAGCGCGTCGGCGGTGAGGAACTCGGCCGGGGCGTCCGGGCCCAGGTTCGCGCGGAAGGTCTCCTCGGCGGAGGCCACCGCCTGGTGGGACTCGTCCACGAACACCAGCTCCGCGCCCGGCCCGGCCAGCGCGGCGGCCGTACCGACCACGCCGTTGCCGCAGCCCAGGTCGACCACCCGGTCACCGGGGGCCGGGGTCGGCAGGTGGGCCAGGAAGAAACGGGTGCCGATGTCGAGCCGCTCGGCGCAGAAGGTGCCGGCGTGGTTGACCACCGTACGGCCGGAGGCCGGGCCGATGTCCGGCGGCAGCGCGTAGCGGTGCGGCCACGGACTGGGACCGGGATCCAGCGCCGGGTCGGGGGTGCAGAAGATCAGCCGGGCCTTGCGGGCCGCGAGCGAGGTGCGGGTCGGACCGAGGACCTTCTCGAAGAGCTGCAGGGTCGAGGTGTGGATCTCGGTGACCATGCCCGTGCCGACCACGACCGTGCCCGGGTGGATCGCCGGGGCGAGCCGGTGCAGCTGGTCCTCCAGCAGCGCCAGGCTCTTGGGGACGCGCACCAGCAGAACGTCGATCCGCTCCGGCGGGGTGTCCCGGGTGGTGAGCAGCCGGGCCTCGTCGACGGCGGCGCCAGCCCGTGCGAGGTTCTCCCGGGTGGCCTGCCGGCCGAGGTGGGAGTCGGTGATCTGGACCGGCTCGTACGGCGCCAGCGCGGTGGTCAGCGCGCCCCAGCGGTCGCCGAGGACGGCGATCCGGCGGCCGGACAGCTCGGTCGGGGCGCCGGCGGCGCTGTCCGCCTCACCGGCGAGGTGGCGCAGCAGGTACTCGTCGGCGGCGTCCCAGGCCCGCAGCCGCTCGCGCGGGTCCGCCGGGAAGCGGGTGAGGTCGAGGGTGCCCCACGGGGTGGCCAACGGGGTGGCCGGCGGGGTCGCGGCGGGCGTGGTCTGCGGATTCATCGTGCTCTCAGGCTATCGGACGGCCCGACGGGGAAGGTTCAGTACGAATCCTGCCGGACGGATACTGGAAGTGCCCGGCCGAGAGGGGTGAGGGCGATGGACTGGAAGCTCGAAGTCGTAGTGGTCCCAGTGGCGGACGTGGATCGTGCGAAGCTCTTCTACGAGGAGCAGGCCGGCTTTACGGTCGACCACGACACCCGGCTGCGGGACGGAGTCCGGGTGGTCCAGCTGACTCCCCCGGGGTCGTCCTGCTCGATCGTGGTGGGTACCGGGGTGATCGATTCGGCGCCCGGGTCGGTGAAGGGACTCCAACTGGTGGTGCCGGACATCGAGAAGGCGCACGCGGAACTCGTGGCACGCGGCGTGGCGGTCAGCCCGGTCCAGCACTTCGTGGCGAGGTCGCGGGTGGACGGGCACGGCGAGGACTGGAACAACTTCGTGTTCTTCAACGACCCGGACGGCAACGGCTGGGCGGTCCAGGAGGCACCTTCGGCCGCTTAGGGCTCGGGTAGGCCTTGGGTAGGCTCGTGGGATGGCTGAACACGAGGGAAGCGTGCGGGTGGACGCCTGGATCTGGTCGGTCCGGCTGGCCAGGACCCGGTCGCTGGCGGCCGCCGCCTGCAAGGCCGGGCACGTCCGGGTGAACGGCGAGCGGGCCAAGCCGGCCCAGACCCTGAAGCCCGGGGACGAGGTGCGGGTCCGCGAGGAGGGTTACGAGCGGGTCGTCGTGGTGCAGAAGCTGATCCGCAAGCGGGTCGGCGCCCCGGTCGCGGCGGAGTGCCTGATCGACAACAGCCCGCCGCGGCCGCCGCGCGAGTTCGTGGCGCCGGTCTTCGAACGCGACCGCGGCGCCGGCCGCCCGACCAAGCGGGAGCGCCGCGAGCTGGACGGGCTGCGCGGACGGTAGTCGCCCTACGCCACCGTGTCGGTGAGCACCCGGGCCACGAAGGCGTCCAGGTTGAGCACGGTACGGGCGATCTGGTCCTCCAGCGGCAGCGACTCGTCGGGCCGGGTGACCAGGGTGGACTTCTTCAGCCCGCGCACGTAGAGCGAGCAGGCCAGGTCGGCGCAGATGTAGGTGCCCACGGTGTTGCCCTCGCGCCCCGCCGCCCCGGCCCGACGGGCCGCGAGCAGCGCGACGCCCGACCCGGCGTGCGCGGTGATGCACAGCGAGCACACATTGCTCTTGGTCAGACTGCGCCGGACCATCGGCGAGCGCAGCGTCACCCCGACCACCTCACCGCCGTGCGGCGCCACCAGGTGCGCCCTGGTCGGGCGCGCCCTGGTCCCGCCAGCCGAGGAAGTCCAGGCTCTCCCAGGGGCAGTTCGGCCAGCCCCCGGGGCAGGTTGAGCCGACGGGCCTCGCCCTTGGAGCAGTTGACGAAGGACGCGCGGATCTCGGAGTCGCTCAGGGGTTCCATTCCGCGGAAGCCAACACCGCGCACCGCGCCCTGTCGCGCCAATTTCTCCCGGTACACACGGATGCTCGGCCTGTACGGCGAGGCGCCGCGGGGCGTCCTCGCCGATCCGGTCAGCAGTGTCAGTGGCCCGCCATAGCCTTCGACGGCCGGTCCCGGCGCAGGAGGGAGGTGCCGGGACCGGGCTGTCGTACGGGGTCGCTCAGTGTTTGAAGGCGACGCCCGCGTAGGCGGAGACGTCCTGCCAGCCCTCGGGGAGGTCGGTGGTGGGGACGTGGCCGGCGGTGGGGCGCCAGAGCGGGAGTTGGACGAGGCCGGGGCCGACGAACTCGAAGTCGCCGAAGAAGGGTTCAACGCCGGCGCGCGGGCGCAGGACGAGCGGGGCGCTGGCGCTCCTGTAGATGCGGGCGCCCTCGGCGGCGCTCTCCCGGGAGGCGAAATCGGGGCTGCCGTGGGACAGGATCAGCGCGCTGCCGGGCGCGAGCGCGTCGCGCAGGGTGCGCACGATCTGCTGTGCGCCCTCCTCGTCGCGGATGAAGTGCAGGACGGCGACCAGCATCAGCGCGACCGGCTGGGAGAGGTCGACGGCGGCGGCCAGCGCGGGGTTGCGCAGGATGGTCTCCGGGTCGCGCAGGTCGGCCTCGATGACCGAGGTGTGCCCGGCCGCGTGCCCGGCCAGCAGGGCGCGGGCGTGGGTGGCGACGATCGGGTCGTTGTCCACGTACACCACCCGGGCGTCCGGGACGACCCGCTGGGCGACCTCGTTGGTGGAGCCGACGGCCGGGATGCCGGTGCCGATGTCGATGAACTGACGGATCCCCCGGCCCGCCGCGAACTCGACGGCCCGGCCCAGGAACTGCCGGTTGGTGCGGGCCAGCAGCGGCAGCGCCGGGTAGGCGGCTATCGCGGCCTGGGCGGCCTTGCGGTCCGCCTCGAAGTTGTCCTTGCCGCCCAGGTAGTAGTCGTACATCCGCGCGGTGTGCGGTATGCCAGTGTCGAGTTCGCTCGGCGGCTGCCAGTCCTCGGCTCTGGCCCACTCCCAGTCGGCGCCCTGGCCGACGGCCGCGGTGTCCTCGTGCATCATCTTCCGCCCCCAATGCGCAATGCCGGAATGTACCTACCGCCCCGTAACACGCGGCGCGCCGTGATCGTATCCAACGACACGCCATGGAAACAGCGGGAGTTCAGGTTCACGCAACACTCGCAGAACGGAGTGTGTCCACGTCAAAGCGCGTGTGGCCGCCTGTGCCGGATCGCTCGGCGGGGCCGTCCTCTCTATGCTGGCTGCCGATGACTGCCGAACGCCGCACCGTACTGCGCACCGCCGCCCAGCTGGCCGCCCTGACCGCCGCCGGCGGACTCCTCACCGGCTGCGGCAGCGGTACGCCCCGCCGGGCCGACACCGGGACGCTCGCCGCCCATCCCGGAGTCGTCGACCCGCAGCACACCACCGACCCGGCCTGGAACGGCGGGGAGGGCCCGGAGTCCCCCGCGCCGACCACCCCGGCCACACCGCAGCCCACCGGCGAGCCGACCCCGGCCGCCGCCCAGACCTCAGCCCCGCCGACCCCGCCCGCGCTGACGCCGCTCGCGGCCGGCACGCCGTACGAGGTGGTGCACGGGCCGCGCACCGGCAAGAACGTGGCGCTCACCTTCCACGGCAGCGGCGACCCCAAGCTCGCCACCGCGCTGCTGGAGGCCGCCGAGCAGCGCGGCGCCAAGCTGACCGTGATGGTGGTCGGCAGCTGGCTGGACCAGCAGCCGCAGATGGCCCGGCGGATCCTGGACGGCGGGCACGAGCTGGGCAACCACACCCAGAACCACTTCAACATCTCCGCGATGGCCCCGGACCAGGCCCGTGCCGAGATCGCCCAGTGCGCCGACCGGCTGCAGAAGCTGACCGGCTCGATCGGCCGCTGGTTCCGCCCCTCCGCCGCGCAGTACGCCACCCAGATGGTGCGCGACCAGGCCAAGGCGGTCGGCTACGAGCACGTGCTGTCGTTCGACGTCGACCCGCGCGACTACAACGACCCGACCGCCGCCGAGCTGCAGCGCCGGGTGCTGAACACGGTGCGCGGCGGCTCGGTGGTGGCCCTGCACATGGGCCACCAGTGCACCATCGACGCGCTGCCGACGATCCTGGACGGCCTGGCCAAGGCGGGGCTCAAGCCGGTCACCGCCAGCCAGCTGTGCGCGTAACCGTTCGGCCGGACTGCCAGGCCACCGGGCCGGCCAGATCACCGGACCGGTCAGGCCATCGGGTCGTCGTCCTTGTACGGGCGCAGCCGCAGCGTCCGGGCGTCCGTCCCGCGGATCTCCTCGGCCCGCTCGACCAGCTCCGTCAGGTCGTCCCGCCCGGCGTGGATGAACCGCCCGTGCAGCTCGTCGAAGCGGCCCCGGGCGGCGTCCACGATGACCGCGACCACGTACGGGATCGAGCCCCAGGTCTTCATGTCCTTGAACATCGGCATCCCGGCGGTCATGTCGGTGGCCACCGCGCCGGGGCTGATGTCCAGCACGACGATGTCGTGCTGGGCCAGCGAGTCGGCCATGTTGTCGGAGAGCTGGAGCAGCGCGCCCTTGGAGGTGGCGTACGCGGTGTAGTTGCCGTCCGGGCGCAGCGCGAAGCCGGAGTTGAGGTTGACCACCCGGCCGCTGCGCCGGGCCACCATGCTCGGCAGCACGCAGCGCAGCAGGTTGTAGGGGCCCCGCAGGTTGGTCTCGATCACCTGCCACCACTGGTTGGGGTCGGTCTCCCAGATCGGCACCTCGGCGCGGTCGACCTGGCCGGCGTTGTTGACCAGCAGGTCGATCGGGCCGAGGTCGCGCTCGACCAGCCGGACGGCCTCGCGCACCGAGCCGGGGCGGCATACGTCGGCGGTGACCGCGACGCCCCGGGCCCCGCGTTTGAAGCACTCCTTGAGGGTCTCGGTCAGCGTGTCGTGGGTACGGCCGACCAGGCCGACGGCCATTCCCTCGGCGGCCAGACCGATGGCGATCTCCCGGCCGATGCCCCGGCCGGCGCCGGTGATCAGGGCGACCTGTCCTGTGAGTGATCCCATCGGCACCGCGTGCTCCCTTCCCGTCCCCGGCCCCCGTCCGCGGCGTTTTGTCGGACCTGCGGCATTCTGTCGGCCGCCGGGCGGTGAGGGCCCCGGGCACACGCGCGGGCGGCGCGGCCTCACTCGTTCGGAGGACCGGTGAACGCTGGCACTCCGCCGGGGAGGGGGTGACCTACTGGGCGGTACGGAGTAGTAACGTCGTCGGGGCGGTGACCGGTGCACCCATTCCGGTCCACCGACCCGTTGACCAGCAGCTCGCTGGGCCACCAGTTCGCTGGGCGACCCCCAGCACCACCGAAGGGCAACTGAGTGAGTGACATCGCGCGCGTCGGAGTAGTGGGCTGCGGCCTGATGGGGTCGGGCATCGCGGAGGTCTTCGCCCGGGCCGGGCTGGACGTCCTGGTGTCGGAGGCCAGCGGTGAGGCGCTGGAGTTCGGCCGCACCCGGCTGACCAACTCCCTGGATACGGCGGTCAAGCGCGGCAAGCTGACCGCCGAGCAGCGGGACGAGGCCCTGTCCCGGCTGTCCTTCACCGTCGACCTGGCCGACTTCGCCGACCGCGACCTGGTGGTCGAGGCGGTCGCCGAGCGCGAGGACATCAAGGTCAAGATCTTCGAGACCCTGGACCGGGTGATCGAGCGCCGCGACGCGATCCTGGCCTCCAACACCTCCTCGATCCCGATCGTGAAGCTGGCCGCCGCCACCTCCCGCCCGGAGCAGGTCATCGGCCTGCACTTCTTCAACCCGGCGCCGGTGCAGAAGCTGGTCGAGGTCATCCCGACCCTGACCACCTCGGCGACCACCACCGAGCGGGTCGAGGCCTTCGCCTCCCAGGTGCTCAGCAAGGAGCCGATCCGCGCCCGCGACCGGGCCGGCTTCGTGGTCAACGCGCTCCTGGTGCCGTACCTGCTGTCCGCGGTGCGGATGTTCGAGTCGGGCGTGGCCACCGCCTCCGACATCGACAAGGGCATGGAGGCCGGCTGCGCCCACCCGATGGGCCCGCTGCGGCTGTGCGACCTGATCGGCCTGGACACCATCGTCTCCATCGCCGAGTCGATGTACGACGAGTACAAGGAGCCGCTGTACGCCGCTCCCCCGCTGCTGTCCCGGATGGTCGACGCGGGCCTGCTGGGCCGCAAGTCCGGCCGCGGCTTCTACGACTACACCGCGAGCGCCTGAGCCTCGACACGGAAGGGCGCGCCCGCACAGGAGGCTCCGGTGCGGGCGCGCCCTTTCACGTGCCTGGCGGCCCCGACTACTTGACCCCGGCCTCGGCGCAGGCGTCCGCGTACGGCTGGGTACAGATGTCGGACGCCTTGTAGAGCCCGCCGCCGACGACCGTGGTCTCCACCTTCGCCTTGGTCACCACGATCGGGGTGAGCAGCAGCGAGGGGATCTGCAGCCCGCCGCTGTCGGTGACCGAGGTCGCGGTGGTGCTGATGTCCAGGCCCTCGGCCAGCTGGACGGCGATGCTGCCCGCCGCGTCGGTCTCGGGCTTGTACGGCTTGTAGATGGTGTACGCCTGCTCGCCCGTGAGCACCCGGCGGATCGCGTCGATGGAGGCGTCCTGGCCGCCCACCGGCACGTTCTTGATGCCTGCGGCCTTCAGGGCCTCGATGACGGCGGCGGCCATGCCGTCGTTCGCGGCGTAGACGCCCTGGATCCCGTTCTTCCCGAGGCTCTGGATGGCCTCGTTCATCTTCGCCGTGGCCACCTCCGGCTTCCACTCGCCGGACTGCTCGTAGGCGATCTTGACCTTGCCGTCCAGCGCCAGGTGCGCGCCCGCCTTGAACTGCGCCGCGTTGGGGTCGGACTCGGCGCCGTTGATCATCACGACATTGGCCGAGGAGGCCTTCGAGCCGAGCGCGTCGAGCAGGGACTGGCCCTGGAGCTGACCGGTGTGCTGGTTGTCGAAGGAGACATACGCGGCGACCTTGCCCTGGGCCAGCCGGTCGTAGGCGACGACCTTCACGCCCTTGGCGTTGGCGGCGTCGACCCACGGGGCGGTGAGCTTGGCATCCACCGGGTCGAGCAGGATGACCTTCACGCCCTTGGCGAGCATGTCGTCGAACTGCTTCTTCTGGGCGTTCGCGTCGCCGCCCGCGTTGGCGTAGCTCATCGTGCACTTCGTGCAGAGGCCGGCCACCGTCTGCTCGATCAGCGGCTTGTCGAAGGCGTCGTACCGGGTGGAGGACGTGCTCTCCGGCAGTAGCAGACCGATGCCCTCGTTGCCTCCGCCGGCCGCCGGCTTCTGGGGCGCCGCGGTTTGACCGCAGGCCGCCAGGGTGAGTGCGAGCGACACGGCGGCCGTGCCCGTGGCCGCGAGACGCATGGGTCTGTTCATGATCGGTGGTGCCTCCTGTGCTGCGCCGCAGACCTGCGGCAGGGGACGGAGTCAAGCGCCACCGGGCGAATGCGTCAACAAGGGAGGGGCCCTTCGTTATCCTCCTGCTCGATTCGTTACGGGATGAACAGGATTTTCACATCCTCTTTGGCTTTTCGCGGGGGGGGATCGAAGGCTGGCGCGGCGGGAGACCGGGGGAGACCGGCCTCCCGACGCCGTGCCGGCCGGGGCGTCAGCCGTTGATGGCGTAGCTGTCGCCGTAGACCTTCCACTTCAGCGGCGGGTTGAGGTCGAAGTTCTTGGCGTTGAGGAAGACCAGCTGCTCGGTGTCGACCCGGCTGGTGTCGGAGTGCGCGGCCTCCTTCTTCATGACCACCTTGCGGGCGTCCAGGAAGGCCTTGAGGTAGGTGGCCTGGTCGCCGCCCTGGGCGGGCGTCCTGGCCTTCTTCATGGCGGCCGCGCGGATGCCGCCGAAGCTGTCGGAGCTGTTGCCCGGGCCGTGCATCACGATGGCGTCGTAGTAGACGAACTGGCCGAGGGCGCCCAGGCCGTCACCCTTGGCCTGGTTGACGGCGGGGTTGAAGTACACCCGGTCGCGCTCGTCGTTCTGGGCCCGCTGGAAGGCCGGGTCCTTGGCGGCCGTGGCCCAGTCCTTGACGAACGGGGCCCCGAGGCCGGCGTGCGAGTCGCTGCCGTTGACCTTCTTCAGCGCGGGCAGGTACTTGGCGAGGACGTTGCCGGGCTTGAGGTCTGCGTAGTGCTGCACCAGCTCCAGCATGTCCCCGGTGCCGGAACAGAAGCCGATGATGCCGGCGGTGTAGCCGCGGCCGTCGCCGATGTCCTCGATGTACTTGTACTGGGCCTTCCAGTCCAGCGACGAGTTCTCCGCGCTGGACACCAGCTGCATCGCGATGTCCTTCTTGTGCGGGTCGTCGAGACCGACTCCGTTGAGGTGCGCGGCGGTCACCGACGTCGGTGCGGCCTGGGCGGCCGAGGTGGCCGCGACCGTGAGGGGCGCGGCCACCAGGGCGGCGGCGAGGGCCATGCGGAGGGCGCGACGGGGCTGAGGACGCATGAATGCTCCGGTTCCTCGGTGGGTTAGGAAACTTTCCTAACGAGAAGCAAACGCCCGGAAGTCCCACCCCCGCAAGGGTTTTGACGGATCCACTTCAAGCCAATGTGGACGCACCAGGTCAGACCGCCCGGCGTCGCACCCACCAGACCGCCGCCGCGCAGAGCGCAAGCCCTAGCGCCAGCATCCAGCCGGCCTCGATGAACTGGAACGGCCAGAACCGGTCCGCCGGCTGGTACACCTGGTGCGCGGTGTAGCCGCCGTCCCGTACCAGCCTGTCGAGCTGGGCGAAGGTGTTCCCGTGGCTGTAGAAATCGTTTTCGGAGATCCGGTTGCCGGCCGGGTCCGAGTACCAGACCTCCCCCAGCCAGCGCCCGTCGAGCGCCATCCCCCGCATGTTGTGCACCGCCTCCTCCAGCGGCTGCTGGTAGTGGAAACGGAACGACTCGGCCACGAAGGGCAGCGCGACCGAGACGGCCAGGCCGAAGCCCACCGCGATCACCGTGCGGCGCAGCACCGCGCCGGCCAGCACGGCCGCCCCGAAGGTCACGACCACGCGACCGATCATCACCGGCCATGCCTGGATGAAGAGATTCGGGTTGAACCGCCCGTCCGCGAGGGACATCGGCGCGCTCCACCAGCCCAGCAACAGCCCGAACAGTGCCGCCACCAGCACCAGCACCCCGCCCACCAGGGTCACCGCGCCCGCCGTCCATCGGGAACGTCCTGCGCCCTGGGTCCACGCGAAGCGCACCGTGCCGTGCTCGAACTCCCGTGCCAGCAAAGGCCCGCCGACGAAAGCTCCGAACGCGGTGCCGAGCACATAGACCACCGGCTCCATGGCCAGCATCGAGGTGCCGTAGCCGTGCAGGAAGTTCTTGTACCGGGCCACGCAGGCGTCGGTGGCCGGATCGCAGGAGGCGGCGCCGGTGCGCTCCAGGCCATCATGGACGTACCAGCCGTGCAGCAGCAGCCCGAGGGCGAGCACCGCCATCACCGTGAGCAGGATCAGCACGGTCGTCCGGTGGCGCAGCCCGGCGGCCCGAAGGATGGCGGACCGGGGCGGCGCGATGGTGGTGGAACTCACGGCAGCAGCACTTCCTCGTTCGTACGGACGGCCCCGCGCGGGCCGGGCAGGGCGGAGGCGGTCGGCTCGCGCAGGTAGGCGAGCACCAACTCCTCCAGGCCGATGCGCTGTTGGCGCCACTCACCAGACACGGGGGCGTCCACGCCGCCAGTGCGGACCAGCAGGTGGGACTGGGCGCCGGCCCGGCGGTCGCGGACCACCGGCAGGCGCTCGGCGACCGCCTCCGCCTCGGCGGTCGGGCCGGTGAGCATCCGGTGGCCGGCCAGCAGGTCGTCCACCTCCCCCGTCACCTGGACCCGGCCGCCCGCCAGCACCACCAGGTGGTCGCAGCTCTGCTCCAACTCGTTGACGGCGTGCGAGGAGAACACCACCGAGAGGCCGTCCTCGACCACCGCGGTCAGCAGCACGGACATGAAGTCGTGCCGGGCGAGCGGGTCGAGCGCGGCCAACGGCTCGTCCAGGAGCAGGAGTTCGGGCCGCTTGGCGAGCGCCAGGGCCAGCGAGACCTGGGCCTGCTGGCCACCGGAGAGCCGGCCGTACTTGCGGTCCAGCGGGATGCCGAGGCCCTCCAGGTGGGTGCGCGCCCGGTCGGCGTCCCAGCGCCGGTTGAGGTGACGGCCCATCGCGAGCAGGTCGCGCACGCACAGGCCGGGGTAGAGCGCGGCGTTCTGAGCGACGAAGCCGATCCGGTCCAAGGCCAGCGGCGAGCCCGGTAGTTGGTCGCCGAGGACGGTCATCGCACCCTCACTGGGCAGGGTCAGGCCGGCGGCCAGGCTGAGCAGCGTGGTCTTGCCGGCGCCGTTCGGGCCGACCAGGGCGACCACATGTCCGGCGGGGACGGCGAGATGACAGTCCCGCAACGCCCAGGAGCGACGGTAGCGCTTGCCGATCCCGCCGCAGTCGATCACCGTGTCCGTCGCCATCACGCCACCACCCCGTCGCGCCCCTCACGCAGGTCGCGCAGCGCGTCCTCGAACACCGCGACCATCCCCCCTTCGTCCAGCCCGGCAGCCCGTGCCGAGCGCATCCAGTCCAGTAATCCCCGCCGCAGCGCGGCCCGTTCCCGCAGCGGCACCACCCCGGCGGGCAGCCCGCGCACGAAGGTCCCCTGGCCCCGCCGACCGACTACCAGGCCGCGGTGCTCCAGTTCCCGGTAGGCCTTGAGCACGGTGTTGGGGTTGATCGCCAGCCCGGCGACCACCTCGCGCACCCGGGGCAACCGGTCCCCCTCGGCCAACCAGCCCATCCGCAACGCCTGTTCGACCTGCTGCACGAGTTGCAGGTAGGTCGGGACACCGGAGATCGGGTCCAGGCGGAACTCGATTGGGGAGGGCTGGTCAGCACCTTTATCTAGTTCCATAGTTAATGAGTTAAGTGGGAATGATGACATGCCGTCAACCCAAGAAGAAGCAAAGGGCCCCGCCCGGACCACGGTGGTCCGGGCGGGGCCCTTCAGCCCCTACGGCGCGTCCGCGCTCAGGCGCCGCGCAGCACCGCGCCGGTGCGGCTGACGGCCTCGGCGACGGCGGCCTCGCGGGCGGCGGTGGCCTCGTCGGCGGTCAGGGTGCGGTCGGCGGCACGGAAGCGCAGCGCGTACGCCAGCGACTTCTTGCCCTCACCCACCTGCTCACCGGTGAACACGTCGAACAGCCGGATGGCCTCCAGCAGTTCGCCCGCGCCCGCGCGCAGCGCGGCCTCGACCTCGGCGGCCGGGACGGCGGTGTCGACGATCAGCGCGACGTCCTGGGTGGCCACCGGGAAGCCGGAGACCGCCGGGCCGTTGACCTTCTCCGGGCCGTCCGCCGTCAGCAGGTCGATGTCGAGCTCCATGGCCGCGGACCGGGCCGGCAGCCCGAGCGCCTTGACCACGCGCGGGTGCAGCTCACCCGCGTGGCCGACCACCCGGTCGGTGCCGGCGACGACCAGGGCGGCGCAGCGGCCCGGGTGCCAGGGCGCGTGCTGGTCCTGGCGGACGGTCAGCTCGACGCCGGCCGCACGGGCCACCGTACGGGCCGCCTCGATCGCGTCCGCCCAGGAGGCCTGGGCGCCCTTGCCCCACCAGCCGGAGGGCAGCCGCTCGCCCGCGAGGGCGACGGCGAGCCGGCGCGGCTGGTCCGGCAGCGCGGCGTCCAGCGCGGCCAGCTCCGCGTCGCTCGGCCGGTGGTCGACGGCCGGGCGCGGGGCCACGGTCAGCTCGTCCTTGGGCCGGAACACGGTGCCGGTCTCGAAGATCGCCAGGTCGGTGTTGCCCCGGCCGATGTTGCGGCGCAGCGCGCCGAGCAGGCCCGGCAGCAGCGTGGTGCGCAGCGACGGTTCCTCGTCGTTGAGCGGGTTGACCAGCTTGACCGTACGGCGGCGGCGGTCGTCCGGCTCCAGGCCGAGCGCCTCGAAGGCGGCCTCGCCGAGGAACGGGTAGTTGTTGACCTCGACGTAGCCGGCGCCGGCCAGTGCCACGCCGATCCGGCGGTGGATGCGCTGGGCCTCGGTCAGGCCCTTGCCCGGCGGCACGTCCGGCATCCGGGCGGGGACGTTGTCGTAGCCCTCCAGCCGGATGACCTCCTCGGCGAGGTCGTACGGGTCGGTGAGGTCGGGCCGCCAGGTCGGCGGGGTGACCTCCAGGACGTCGGCGCCCGCGACCGAGCAGCCGATCTCCTGCAGGCGCCGGGTGACGGTCTCGCGGCCGTACTCGGTGCCGGCCACCCGGTCGGGCAGGTCGGCGGCGATGGTGATGGTGCGCACCGGGTGCGGGGCCGCGATGTCGGTGACCCCGGCCTCGGCGGTGCCGCCGGCGATCAGCACCAGCAGGTCGACGGCGCGCTGCGCGGCGGCGCGGGCGGCCTCCGGGTCGACGCCGCGCTCGAAGCGCTTGGACGCCTCGGAGGGCAGCTTGTGCCGCTTGGCGGTGCGGGCGATCGAGACCGGGGCGAAGTGCGCCGCCTCGATGATCACCTCGGTGGTGCCCGGGCCCGCGGCCGGGTCGAGGATCTCGGTGGAGGCGCCGCCCATGACCCCGGCCAGGCCGATCGGGCCGCTGTTGTCGCAGATCAGCAGGTCCTCGGCGACGAGCTTGCGCTCGACGCCGTCGAGGGTGGTGAGGGTCTCGCCCTGCTCCGCCCGGCGGACCGTGATCGGGCCGTCGACGCGCTGCTTGTCGTAGGCGTGCAGCGGCTGGCCGACCTCCAGCATCACGTAGTTGGTGATGTCGACGGTCAGCGAGATCGGGCGGATTCCCGCCTTCTGCAGGCGGCGCTGCAGCCAGATCGGGGACTTGGCGTTCGGGTCGACGCCGACGACCGTACGGGCTACGAAGCGGTCACAGCCGGCCGGGTCGTTGACCTTGACCAGGTAGCCGAAGGAGTTGGCCGGCGGCACGTCGAGCAGCGCCGGGTCGGCCAGCGGCAGCCCGTACGCGGCGGCGGCCTCGCGGGCCACGCCGCGCATGGACAGGCAGTAGCCGCGGTCCGGGGTGACGGCGATGTCGAGCACCTCGTCGACCAGCTGGAGCAGCTCGATGGCGTCGGTGCCGGGCTCGTACTCCGGCGGGAGCACGATGATGCCGTTGTGGTCGTCGCCCATGCCCAGCTCGCGGGCGGAGCAGATCATGCCGGCCGAGGTGTGGCCGTAGGTCTTGCGGGCCGCGATCGGGAACGGGCCGGGCAGCACCGCGCCCGGGAGCACGACCACGACCTTGTCGCCGACGGCGAAGTTGGTCGCGCCGCAGACGATCTCCTGCGGCTCGCCGGTGCCGTTGGCGTCGCCGACGTTGACGAAGCAGTGCCGGATCGGCTTCTTGAAGCCGGACAGCTCCTCGATGGAGAGCACCTCGCCGACCACCAGCGGTCCCTTGAGGTCGGCGCCGAGCTGCTCGACGGTCTCGACCTCCAGGCCGGCCCGGACCAGGCGCTCGGCCACGTCACGGCCGGTCTCGCCGGCCGGCAGATCGACGTACTCGCGCAGCCAGGAAAGCGGGACGCGCATCAGATCTCCATCCCGAACGGGAGGGTGAAACGCACGTCACCCTCGACCATGTCGCGCATGTCGGCGACGTTGTGACGATTCATCAGGATCCGCTCCAGGCCCAGGCCGAAGGCGAACCCGCTGTAGCGGTTCGGGTCCACGCCGCAGGCGACCAGCACCCGGGGGTTGACCACGCCGCAGCCGCCGAGCTCGATCCAGCCCTCGGAGGAGCAGGTGCGGCACGGGCGGTCCGGGTTGCCGACGCTCTCGCCGCGGCACACGAAGCACTGCAGGTCGATCTCGGCGCTCGGCTCGGTGAACGGGAAGTACGAGGGGCGCCAGCGCAGCTCCAGGCCGCCGCCGATCAGCTTCTCGACCAGCACCTCGATGGTGCCCTTGAGGTCGGCGAAGGTGATGCCCTCGTCGACGGCGAGGCCCTCGACCTGGCGGAACACCGGGGTGTGGGTGGCGTCCAGCTCGTCGGTCCGGTAGACCCGACCGGGGCAGACCACGTAGATGGGGGGCTCGCGGTCGAGCATGGTGCGGGCCTGGACCGGGGAGGTCTGGGTGCGCAGCACCACGCCGGAGTCGGCGGAGCCGTCCGGGGCCTGGACGAAGAAGGTGTCCTGCATCGAGCGGGCCGGGTGGTCCGGGCCCAGGTTGAGGGCGTCGAAGTTGAGCCACTCGGCCTCGACCTCGGGGCCCTCGGCGACCTGGTAGCCCATCGCGACGAAGGTGTCCTCGATGCGCTCGGCCAGCGTGGTCAGCGGGTGCCGGGCGCCGCGCGGGGCGCGGTCGTACGGCAGCGTGACGTCCACCGCCTCCTCGACCAGCACGCGGGCGTCACGCTCCGCCTCCAGCTCGGCCTGCCGCTTGGCGAGCGCCTGGTTCACGGCGCCGCGGGCCTGGCCGATCAGCTTGCCGGCGGCGGCCTTGGCGTGCGGCGGAAGGGCGCCGATCTCGCGGTTTGCGAGCGAGAGCGCGGAGCGGTCGCCGGTGTGGGCGACCTTGGCCTGCTTCAGCTCGTCCAGGGTGCCGGCGGCGGCGAAGGCGGCGATCGCCTCGTCCCGCGCCTGCTCCACCACCTCGGGCTTGAGGGCCTCGACCTCGACCGGGTCGTACGACTTGTTGGGTGCCGACATCTCTATCTTTCCCGTGCTCCTGCTCGTCCGTGCTCAGGTGTGTGGGGCTCGCCTTCGCGTCACGCCCGGCGGGGCCGGGGCGCGGGCAGCCGATCTCCGTTCACCGGACGGCTCACGGGGAGACCGAAGGGCTAACGGGGAGTGGTGTCCGCGGCACAGCCGCACAGGGCGTTGCGCAACGCCAAAGGTCGAGTGTAGTCGCAGCGCGTAGCGCGGCTGCCGTCAAGCCCGTCCGGCGGGACCCCGGTGCCCTCTCAGAGCATGCTGTGCTTGTCGTTGCATTCTCTGTCAGAGCATGAAGTCCGGAACGCCGGCGGGCAGGATAAATCGGAACCGGGCCCCGCCGCCGGGCGCGCGGTCGACCCGGATCGAGCCGCCGTGGGCCTCCACGATGCCCTTGACGATATAGAGCCCAAGGCCGGTGCCGCCGCGCTTGGAGCCCCGCCAGAAGCGGGTGAAGACGCGCGGCATCGACTCCTCGGGGATGCCGCTTCCTTCATCGCTCACGGTGACCGCGGTGCCTTCCACGATGCGGGGCGGAGTGCCGGAGCGCTCCCAGACGGGCGCCTCGACGACCTCCTTGGCCGGTGCCACCTCGATCGTGACAGTTCCCTCGCCGTGGCGCACCGCGTTTTCCAGCAGGTTGGCCAGCACCTGGTCGACCTTGTCCGGGTCGGCCCACAGCACGGTCAGCGGCTCGCTGATCCGGATGTCGAAGCGCTCCTCGGGGATGCCGGTGGCGACCTTGCGCTCGACGTGCCGGCGCACCGCGGCCGCCAGGTCGACCACCTGCTTGCGCAGCTCCAGCCGACCGGAGTCGATCCGGGAGATGTCCAGCAGCTCGGCGATCAGCCGGGTGACCCGGTCGGCGTCGGCGTCGACGGTCTCCAGCATCAGCCGCTTCTGCCCGTCGGTGAACCGCTCCCACTTGGCCAGCAGCGTGGCCGTGAAGCCCTTGACGCTGGTCAGCGGGGAGCGCAGCTCGTGTGCGACGGTGGCGATCAGCTCGGCGTGGCTGCGCTCGGTGCGGCGCCGGGCCTCGGTGCCGCGCAGGGCGATCACCAGGCGCTCCAGCGGCCCGCCGGGCCCGGTCCGGACGTACCGGGCGGAGACCAGCACCTCACGGCCGCCGGGCAGCAGCAGGTTGCGCTCGGGCTGGCGGGTGCGGATGGCCAGGCCGCCATACGGGTCGGTCAGCTGCCACCAGCGGCGGCCGTCCAGGTCCTCCAGCGGCAGGACGTCCTCCAGCGCGCTGCCGAGCGCGGCCTCCGGGAGCACGCCGGTGAGCCGGGCCGCGGCCCGGTTGAAGCAGACCACCCGGCCCAGCGCGTCGGCGACCACCAGGCCGTCCGGCAGGTCGTCCGGGTCGAGCTCGGGCCCGCTGCCGACCATGGGTTGCCTCCCCGATTACCCACCGTGCCGTTCCCCCCACCGAGGCAGACCCTAGCGCCTCGCAGGCCCCGACAGTAGGGCTTGCAGCGTGGCGATCCGGGCGCGCCCCGGGGCGTGTCAGCCGTTCGAACGGCAGCCGCCGGGCGAACGCTGCGCCCGTGCCGAGGCGTACAGGCACACGGCGGCCGCGGTGGCCAGGTTGAGGCTCTCGGCGTACCCGTGGATCGGGACGCGCACGACCTCGTCGGTGAGCGCCCGGGTCTCCTCCGGGAGCCCCCACGCCTCGTTGCCGAACACCCACGCGCCGGGCGCGCCCAGGGTGCCCTCGTCGAGCTCCTGGTCCAGGTCACGCTCCCCCGCGCCGTCCGCGGCGAGCACCCGGATGCCGGCCTCGCGCAGCTTCCCGACCGCCTCCTCGACCGGCACGCCGACCGCCACCGGCAGGTGGAACAGGCTGCCGACGGAGGCCCGGACGGCCTTCGGGTTGTAGAGGTCCACCGAGGCGTCGGTGAGCACCACGGCGTCCGCGCCGGCCGCGTCGGCGGTGCGCAGCACGGTGCCGGCGTTCCCGGGGTCGCGCACGTGGGCGAGGATCGCCACCAGCTTGGGCCGGGCCTTGAGCACCTCGGCGAACGGGGTGTCGATGAAGCGGCAGAGCGCCACGATGCCCTGCGGGGTCACCGTGTCGCAGATCCCGGCGATCACCTCGTCGGTGGCGGTCAGCACCGGCAGCCCCTCGTTCAGGGCGGCCTCGACGATGTCCGCGTGCCGCTCGGCGGCCTCCAGGCCCACGTACACCTCGACCACCGCGTGCTCGG
This sequence comes from Kitasatospora sp. NPDC001159, assembly GCF_053598235.1. Lineage (NCBI taxonomy): Bacteria > Bacillati > Actinomycetota > Actinomycetes > Kitasatosporales > Streptomycetaceae > Kitasatospora > Kitasatospora sp. NPDC001159. The sequence goes on along the minus strand of NZ_JBSFJV010000067.1, from coordinate 2,778 downwards.
CCGTCCCCGGCAGCTTGCCGAAGGCGACGGCCTCCCGGACGGCCTGCGGGCCCTCGGCCAGGAAGCGGCGCTCCTTGGTGCGCTGGTTCCGCTTGGCCAGCCGGCGGGCGGCGACGACGCGCGGCGAGCGCAGGGAGGTGAGCAGGGGGGTGTCGGTGCTCGGCATGGTCTCGTTCTCTGGAGGCGCTGACTCTGGAGGTGCTGAGGAGCGGAAAGCAGAACCGGACCCGCAGGAGAGCCTGCGGGTCCGGTCAGAGCTCAACCGATCTCGGAAGATCAGGCGGCGTCCGCGGCGGCCTTCGGGGCGTTCACGTCGGCCGGCAGCGCCTTCTGGGCGACCTCGACCAGGGAGGCGAACGCACCCGGGTCGTTGACGGCCAGGTCGGCCAGCATCTTGCGGTCGATCTCGACGCTGGCGGCCTTCAGGCCCTGCACGAAGCGGTTGTAGGTGATGCCGTTGGCACGGGCCGCAGCGTTGATGCGCTGGATCCACAGCTGACGGAAGTCGCCCTTGCGCTTCTTGCGGTCGTTGAAGTTGTAGACCAGCGAGTGGGTGACCTGCTCCTTGGCCTTGCGGTACAGGCGCGAACGCTGGCCACGGTAGCCGCTGGCGCGCTCCAGGATGACCCGGCGCTTCTTGTGGGCGTTGACTGCCCGCTTGACGCGTGCCACTTGATTACTCCTTGGGTTGGACCACGGACTACTTCACGTGGTCCGTCATTCGAATGGGTCGGGAAGGATCAGCTGCCCCGCGCCGGCTCGCACCGGGCGGGAAGGCGATCACTTGCCGAGAAGCTTCTTGATCTTCTTGGCGTCAGCGGGGGCCATCTCGACCGTCCCGGCCAGCTTGCGGGTCAGCGTCGAGGGCTTGTGCTCCAGGAGGTGGCGGCGGCCGGCGCGCTCGCGCAGCACCTTGCCAGAGCCACTGATCTTGAAGCGCTTGCTGGCGCCACTGTGCGTCTTCTGCTTCGGCATTTCGCCGTATCTCCTCGTCAGTCCCGTCCGCGCCCGCGCGACCTGCGCCGCGCGGGCGTGAACTGGATGGATCTGCGGTGACCGGGCGGGACGCCCCGTCACCCTGGGGGCCGACCCCGGACTGCCGTGAGCCTCGCGGCTCAGGCGCCCTGGGGAGCGGCCGGCTGCTCGACCGGAGCGTCGGCCTCGGGGGCCTCGGCCTCGGCCGGGGCGTCCTGTGCCTCGGTCACGACGTCGGTCTCGGCGTCGTCCGCGGGGGCGGCGTCGGAGCCGGGGGTCCGGCCCAGCCGCTCGGCCTTGCGGGCGTCCGCGAGGGCGCGGGCCTCGGCCATCGCCTCGGTCTTCTTCTTGTGCGGGCCAAGAACCATGATCATGTTCCGGCCGTCCTGCTTCGGCGAGGACTCGACGAAGCCCAGCTCCTGGACGTCGTCGGCGAGCCGCTGCAGCAGACGGAAGCCCAGCTCGGGACGGGACTGCTCACGACCGCGGAACATGATCGTGATCTTGACCTTGTCGCCCTGCTTGAGGAACCGGACGACGTGACCCTTCTTGGTGTCATAGTCGTGCGGGTCGATCTTCGGCCGGAGCTTCATCTCCTTGATGACCGTGTGCGCCTGGTTCTTGCGCGCCTCACGGGCCTTCATGGCCGACTCGTACTTGAACTTGCCGTAGTCCATGAGCTTGCACACCGGCGGCCGGGCGGTCGCCGCGACCTCGACCAGGTCGAGGTCGTACTCCTGCGCGAGCTCCAGCGCCTTGGCAAGCGGCACGATGCCGACCTGCTCGCCGCTGGGACCGACGAGTCGCACCTCCGGGACGCGAATCCGGTCGTTGATGCGGGGCTCGGTGCTGATGGGGCCTCCTCGGTTGCACCTTCTGCGATGCGGCCGTCGGACGGCGGTCGCACGTAGTGGACTCGACCACTGGGCGGGGCTTCATTCGAGCTGCGCTGCCCGGCACCTCTCGGCACCGCATGCACCGCGACACGAAAAAAGCCCCGCTCGGTACAAGCGGGGCTCCACACAACCGGGGGCGGCACCCGGTGAGGGGCGCTGCGGCGACTCGGCGCCGTGGCGCCCGTCGCGGACCGGGACCCGTCGACCGCGAGGCCGATCAGGTGGGAGACTTTCGCGGTTGCCCTCTCGGGCCTCCTTGCAGTGGAGCCTCCACTTGCTGGCCAGGTACCCATACGGGATCCCGGCCGGTCAGTCTCGAAGCATACAGCGCCGGGGGGTCGAAATCCATTCCCGCCCCGGCGCACTGCCTTTTCGGCGCGTTACAGGGCCCTTGTACGCTCCACGTGTACCCACACCGCACGACGGAACGAGCCCCCCTTGAGCAGCGAGCCCACCCAGAACCCCGGCGCGGACGACGACGCGATCGGCTTCGACGACCTCACCCGCGACATCGCCGAGGTGCCCGCCGTCGAGGTGATCACCACCGTCGCGGTGCACCTGATGAGCGCGGCCGCGGTCAAGTGCGGTCTCGCCGAGGGCGGCGAGAAGGACAAGGACCTGGACGAGGCCCGCAAGCTGATCACCGCGCTCGCCGGGCTGGTCACCGCCGGCGCCCCGGAGATCAGCAACTTCCACGCGGCCCCGCTGCGGGACGGCCTGCGCTCGCTGCAGCTGGCCTTCCGCGAGGCGTCCATCGTCCCGGACGCGCCGGGCGCCGGGCCGGGCGAGAAGTTCACCGGCCCGGTCTACAGCTGACGTGACTCCCCTCGGGCGAGCACCCCCGAAATTTCGGGGTTGCTCGCCCGAGGCGTTTCCGGGCTACCGCTGGTACAGCGCCTCCCCCGGC
>NZ_JBSFJV010000066.1:0-47848 GCF_053598235.1 Kitasatospora sp. NPDC001159 | reverse complement strand
TTTTCTCCCCCCCCCCCACCATTTTTATCTCCCCCATTAAAAAACCACCCTCCCCCACCACCTCTTTTTTTTTTTTTTTTTTTTGGGGGGGGGGGGGGGGGGCCCCCCCCCCCCCCCGCCGCCTGCTCTCCCCTCGCGGCCTCACCTCGGTCTCGCACGTCTTCGTGATGGAGTGGGCCGCCATCCTCAAGGACCTGGTGATCGGTCTGCTCATCGCCGGCGCCATCGCCGCCTGGGTCCCCGACTCCTTCTGGCAGGCGTTCTTCTTCGTCGACCACCCCCTGGCAAGCAAGCTGTGGGGCCCGCTGGTCGGCCCGCTGGTGGCCATCGCGTCCTTCGTCTGCTCGATCGGCAACGTGCCTCTGGCGGTGGTCCTTTGGAAGGGGGGCATCAGCTTCGGCGGCGTGGTCGCGTTCATCTTCGCGGACCTGCTGATCCTGCCGATCCTCAACATCTACCGGAAGTACTACGGCCCCCGGATGACCCTCTTCCTCCTCGGCACCTTCTACACGGCGATGGTGGTCGCCGGGTACGTGGTCGAGTTCCTGTTCGGCGGGCTGGGGCTGGTGCCCAACCAGCGGGAGGCGGAGATCCCGATGGCGGGGGTGGAGTGGAACTACACCACCTGGCTCAACATCGCCTTCCTGCTCCTGGCAGCGGCCCTGTTCACCCGCTTCTTCCGCACCGGCGGCGCCGCGATGCTACGGATGATGGGCGGCGGCCCGGACTCGGGCGGGCATGCAGGACACGGTGACCCGCACGCGGGCCACGACCACCACGGCCACCACTGATGAGAGTTGCGCGAGAAGTCGGCCTGGCCGACTTCTCGCGCTCGTCCCGATCACGCTGCTACTCGCCCACACGGGCTCGCTTGGAGTCGTGGTCACGTGGCTGGGAAAAGGATTGGACGGGATGACGCTCCGGCTTGCAGCTTGCAGATGACCGTGACACCGCCCGAGGAGGTGAGACCCATGAACGCTGTATCGACGTGGGTGCTCCCCCTTTTCGTCACGGCCGGCGATTGACGTAGGTGTCGCCGGGAGCGCCTCGACAACAAGGCACTCCCGAAAGGCAACACCCATGCATTCTCTGCAATTCACCGCCGAGCCGTCGTCGAACGGCATGCTCGAACGCGACTTCACCGTGGGCGACGTCCCCGGAGTTCTCTGGTCGCCGGCCTCCGGCGCCGATCGCGCGCCCCTGGTCCTGATGGGCCACGGCGGCGGCGCCCACAAGAAGCATCCGGCGATGGCGGGCCGGGCCCACCTTCTCACCGGCTGCGGTTCCACGTCGCCGTCATCGACGCGCCCGGTCACGGCGACCGGCCGCGTACCACGCAGGACGAGCAGGAGATCGCCGAGCTGCGCAAGGCGCAGGCGGCGAGCGAGCCGGAAGGGCCGATCGTCGTCCCTTACAACGCCCGCCTGGCGGAGCTCGCCGTGCCTGAGTGGCAGGCGACGCCGCTTGTGGCGAGTCGGTCAACGCCGAATCCGCTGATCAGGAGGCGTTCTTTGTGGCTTCCGGTGAGGCGCTGGGTCCAGTCGACAAACCCGCCGTCCGCGATCTCCAGTTGCTGACCGTGGATGGTTGCGTAGATTTTGTAGCACAGGTCGGTGCAGTAGCCGCGTCCGGTCACCCGGTTGGGATCGTCGATGATGTCAATGCCCGGTGTTCCGGCCAGCTCCGTACGTGTGCGGGCCAGGATCGGAGCGGCGGACTCGTCGAGGCAGGTGATGCGGATCTCGGTCTGGCGCACTGAGTACTCGGTCGGGCCGGATCAGCAGAGGTAGTTCGCCTCGGTGTCGATGTCGCTCTGGCTGTCCAGCGCGGCCCAGGTCTTCGGGCCGACGATGCCGTCGACCTGGAGACCGGCGCACCCCTGGAACTTCTTCACGATGGAGAGGGTCTGGTCGCCGAAGATCCCGTCCACCTGCAGACCAGCGCGCGCACGCTGTAGTTGAGCTCGCACTGCAGCGTCTTGATCTCCGCGCCGCTGTCGCCGTAGCTCACCTCCGGCTCGTTGTCGCTGTGGAAGCCGTACCAGCTGCACGCGGGAGGGGTGGTGGCGGACGCGGTGGTGGCGGTGCCGACTCCGAGCCCGGCCAGGGTGAGGAGGGCGGCGCCGGCGACGGCCGTCGCGGTGGCGGCCTTGGCGATACGCGACTTGAGGCTCCCGGAATGTTCCTTCCAGGGAGCGGTTCCGGGTGGCGGCTCGTGATCACCGAGCCGCAGCAGAACTGTGCCGCAATCCGCCGAACCCCCGGGAAGCGATCTGATGCTCCATCAGCTTCGGAGGCGCGTCCCAAGGCGCCGACCTGCGTTGTGAGACGCGTTCTCCATCTGGATGTGAGACCTCTGTGACGGAACATGCCCTTCCCCGGGCGCGAGCCGGCCGCCGGGTGCCGACGGGGACGCGACCGGGCGAGGGCTCGGGGCCTGGCTGGTGGCGGGGCGCGCTGCGCGCGTTCGGACCCCGCTGCCCGACGGCTGGATGCCGTCCGCGCGCACCGGCTCCGGAGACTGCGAAAGTGCCGGGCGATCCCGTGGGAGGGATCGCCCGGCACTTCTCGTGCGGGGGCTGCTCAGTGCTGGTGGTCGGCGGCCGGTTCCTGGGTGGCCGGGGCGGCTGGGGCGGTGCCGTCCGTGGTGACGGTGAAGGCGGCGGTGTGGACGGTGTCCTGGTGCTTGAAGTCCAGGAAGAGCCGGTAGCTGCCGCCGCTCGGCGCGGTGGTGGTGAAGCCGATCTCGGGGCCCGGGGTGGTGGTGTCCGGGTGGACGTGGAGGTAGGCGAGGTCGCCGGCGCGCAGGGCGACCAGGTGGCCGTAGGAACCCAGGTAGGGCTGGAGGTCGGTGACGGGGCTGCCGTCCTTGCTGACGTTCAGGGTGAGGTGGTTGCTGCGGCCGGGGGTGAGGTCGCCGCCGAGGGTGACGGTGTAGCCGTCGACGGTGACGGTCCGTCCGGTCTCGGGGAGCGGGGCGGGGCGCAGGTCGCCCGCGGCGTGGAGGTCGGCGCCGAGAGTGAGGCCCTCGCTCGCGCCGGCCGGGGTGAAGTCAGCGAAGACCCGGTACTCGCCGGCGGCGGGTACGGCGGTGGGGGCGCTCCAGGTGCCGTCGGCGGCGAGGGTCGGGTGCAGGTGCTGGAAGGTGGAGAGGTCGCGCGGGGCGACGATCAGGTGGAGTTCCTTCTCGTGCTGTTGCTGGTAGGCGGTGACCGGCTTGCCGTCCGCGCTGAGGATGCGGAACCGCAGGTCGGTGGGGGAGCCGGCGGTGACGAAGGGGTTGTCGACGCTCAGGGTGTAGCCGCGCTCGGAGATCTGGAGTCCGCCGGGCAGGTGTTCTGCGGCCGCGCTGCCCCCGTCACCGTGCCCGGCGTGCTCGCCCGCAGGGGCGGTGGCGTTGTGCCCCGCGTGCGCGGCGGCGGGCTTGGCGGCGGGGTCGCTGCCGGTGGCGTGGCCGACGCCGAGGGCGAGGCCGAAGGCGGCGGCGAGGCCGGCGGTGAAGGCGGTGCTGCGCAGCGCGGTGTTCATGACGGGGTTCTCCTCAGAAGGACGTGCGAAGAAGGGGAGCGGCCTCAGGCCCGCATGAGCCGGGCGATGGCCTGCGAGGCCTCGGCGACCTTGGCGTCGGCCTCGGCGCCGCCGCCCGCGATGGCGTCCTGGACGCAGTGGGCGAGGTGGGCGTCGAGCAGCTGCAGGGCCACCGACTGGAGGGCCTTGGTGGCGGCGGAGACCTGGGTCAGCGTGTCGATGCAGTAGGTGCCGGTGTCGACCATGCGCTGGAGGCCGCGGATCTGGCCCTCGACGCGGCGCAGTCTGCGCAGGAGCTGGTCCTTCTCGGTGCTGTAGCCGGCCATGCGGCCCTCCTCAGGATTCCGGCGGGGAGTGCGGGCGGAGCGGGGAGTGAGTGGTCGGCGGGGCGGCGCGGGCCCCGGCTCGATGAGTGAATACCCCATGGGGGTATCAAGTCAAGCGGATCGCCGCCCAAAGTTACCCACTGGGGGTATAGATCAGGGCCTTGCTCTGCGTACCCCCCAGGGGTATAAATGAACCCGGCATCGCCCGATACCCCTCCAGGGTATGAGGGCCCGGCCGTGCACGTACCTCGAAGTACCGACTGTCACGAGGAGCAACGATGACCACGCAGGCCCCCGCCTCCACGGAGGTGGAACTCTCGATCGGCGGAATGACGTGCGCCTCGTGCGCGGCCCGCATCGAGAAGAAGCTCAACCGGATGGACGGCGTCTCGGCCAGCGTCAACTACGCCACCGAGAAGGCGAAGGTCACCATCGAGGGCGAGGTGGAGGTGGCCGAGCTGATCGCCACCGTCGAGGCCACCGGCTACACCGCCGCCCTGCCCAAGCCCCTGGCCGCCGCAGGCGGCCAGGGCGCGGAGCCGGCCGAGCCGGCCGACGAGCTGGCCCCGCTGCGCCAGCGGCTGGTCACTGCGCTGGCCCTGGCCGTCCCCGTGATCGCGATGGCGATGGTGCCGGCGCTGCAGTTCGACAACTGGCAATGGCTCTCGCTGACCCTCGCCGCCCCGGTCGTCACCTACGCCGCCTGGCCGTTCCACAAGGCCGCGTTCACCAACGCCCGGCACGGCGCCGCGACGATGGACACCCTGGTCTCGCTGGGCACCGGCGCCGCGTTCCTGTGGTCGCTGTGGGCGCTGTTCTTCGGCGACGCCGGCATGCCGGGCATGCGGCACGGTTTCGAGTTCACCATCGCCCGCAGCGACGGCGCGTCCAACATCTACCTGGAGGCGGCGGCCGGCGTCACCGCCTTCATCCTGGCCGGGCGCTACTTCGAGGCCCGCTCCAAGCGCACCGCCGGAGCTGCCCTCAAGGCACTGCTGGAACTGGGCGCCAAGGACGTGACGGTGCTGCGCGGCGGCGCCGAGGTGCGGATCCCGATCGCCGAGCTGGCGGTGGGTGACCGGTTCGTGGTGCGGCCGGGCGAGAAGATCGCCACCGACGGCACGGTGGTCGAGGGCGCCTCGGCGGTGGACGCCTCGATGCTGACCGGTGAGTCGGTGCCGGTCGAGGTCGGGGTCGCCGACTTCGTCACCGGCGCCACCGTCAACGCGGGCGGCCGGCTGGTCGTCGAGGCGACCCGGGTCGGGGCGGACACCCAGCTCGCCCGGATGGCCAAGCTGGTCGAGGACGCGCAAAACGGCAAGGCCGCCGCGCAGCGCCTCGCGGACCGGATCTCCGCGGTCTTCGTGCCGATCGTGATCACCCTCGCGGTGGCCACCCTCGGCTACTGGCTGGGCACCGGCGAGGGCTGGACCGCCGCCTTCACCGCCGCCGTCGCCGTGCTGATCATCGCCTGCCCGTGCGCCCTGGGCCTGGCCACCCCGACCGCGCTGCTGGTCGGCACCGGCCGCGGCGCCCAGCTGGGCGTGCTGATCAAGGGCCCGGAAGTCCTGGAGTCCACCCGCAAGGTCGACACCATCGTCCTGGACAAGACCGGCACCGTCACCACCGGCCAGATGACCCTGCTCGCCGTCCACACCGTCGAGGACGTCACCGAGGCCGAGGCGCTGCGCCTGGCCGGCGCCCTGGAGCACGCCTCCGAGCATCCGATCGCCCGGGCGATCGCCACCGCTGCCGCCAAGGCCGGCGAACTCCCCGCCGTCGAGGGCTTCGAGAACGTGCCGGGCCTGGGCGTCCAGGGTGTGGTGGACGGCCACGCGGTGGTGGCCGGCCGGGAGGCGCTGCTCAACGAGTGGTCGCAGTACCTGCCGGAGGCCCTCGTCGAGGCCAAGCGCAAGGCCGAGTCCGCCGGCCGCACCGCGATCGCGGTCGGCTGGGACGGCGAGGCCCGGGCGGTGCTGGAGGTGGCGGACGCGGTCAAGCCGACCAGTGCCGAGGCCATCGCCGAGCTGCGCGCCCTGGGTCTGACCCCGGTGCTGCTGACCGGTGACAACAGGCTGGTCGCCGAGGCGGTCGCCGTCGAGGTCGGCATCAAGCCGGAGCACGTGATCGCCGAGGTCATGCCGCAGGACAAGGTGGACACCGTCAAGCGGCTGCAGGCCGAGGGCAAGGTCGTGGCGATGGTCGGCGACGGCGTCAACGACGCGGCCGCGCTCGCCCAGGCCGACCTGGGCCTGGCGATGGGCACCGGCACCGACGCCGCCATCGAGGCGGGCGACCTCACCCTGGTCCGCGGTGACCTGCTGGCCGCGGCGGACGCCATCCGGCTCTCTCGCAAGACCCTGGGCACCATCAGGGGCAACCTGTTCTGGGCGTTCGGCTACAACGTCGCCGCCTTGCCACTGGCGGCGGCCGGGATGCTCAACCCGATGATCGCGGGGGCCGCGATGGCCTTCTCCTCGGTCTTCGTGGTCGGCAACAGCCTCCGGCTGCGCCGCTTCCGCTGAGCCCCTTCCGCTGAGCCCCTTCCGCCAAGGCCCCGAGGCCCCGGAACCGCTGCCCGGTTCCGGGCCTCGGCAGGTCCGGGCCCTCCTGGTACGGCCGATCGCTGTCACGCACCGTAGTGAAGATCGCCATCCCGGATCGCCAGCCCAGATCGACCGCCGGAATCCGTCTCGTCCGGACATGTCCGTTCTGACCTGTACTTGAAGGGCTTTTTGCGTGGACTTGAGATAGCACTCACCGAAGTCCTACCTCATCGCAACCGGACCGAGATGTGACGCTCCGCCACTTGTTAGGCAAGCCTTTCCTGGCCTAGATTCTCGTGTCGCCAGGTCGGTGCCCTGCGGCTGCCGCAGGCCCGTACGGCCGTACCCGCTTCCTCGGAGGACCCTCACCATGCCCGGAACCGTCCGGCCCCTCGTGGGCCTGTCCCTCGTCGCCGCCTGCGCCCTCGCGCTCACCGCCTGCGGCAGCTCCGGTGGCTCCGGTGGGGACAGCGGCGCGCCCGCGCCCTCCGGTGCCGCCCTGGCCGGCCAGACCATCACCCTCTACAGCGGCCAGCACGAGCAGACCGTCAAGGCGCTCACCGAGGACTTCACCAAGCGCACCGGCATCAAGGTCGAGTTGCGCTCCGGCGACGAGGCCGAGCTGGCCAACCAGATCCTCCAGGAGGGTGACGCCTCCCCGGCCGACGTCTTCTACGCCGAGAACCCGCCCGCGCTCACCGTCCTCGGCGACAAGGGCCTGCTCGCCAAGGTCGCCCCCGACACCCTCAAGTCCGTGCCGGCCGCCGACAGCTCCGGCAAGGGCGACTGGGTCGGCATCTCCGCCCGCACCTCCGCCTTCCTGGCCGGCACCGGCAAGGGCGCCGACACCGCGCCGCCCGCCTCCGTGCTCGACCTGGCCAAGCCCGAGTGGAAGGGGCGCCTCGGCATCGCCCCCAGCGAGACCGACTTCGCCCCGGTCGTCACCCAGGTCCTCAAGGCCAAGGGCGAGGACGCGGCCAAGCAGTGGCTCAAGGGGCTCAAGGACAACGCCAAGGTCTACGACAGCAACGAGAACCTCTCCGCCGCGATCAACAGCGGCGAGGTCGAGGGCGGCGTCATCGACCACTACTACTTCTACCGGATGCGCGACGAGAAGGGCGCCGCCGAGACCCACGCGACCCTGCACTACTTCCCCAAGGGCGACCCGGGCTCGCTGGTCGACGTCTCCGGCGCCGCCGTCCTCAAGCACGGCAAGCACCAGGCCGCCGCCCAGGCCTTCCTCGGCTACCTCGCCTCCGCCCCGGCCCAGACCGTCATCGCGAACTCCGCGAGCTACGAGTACCCGCTGGTCGACGGCGTGAAGGGCAAGCCCGAACTGCCCGCCCTGGACGGCATCGGCACCGTCGCCGACCCGGCCCAGCTCGGCGACGGCAAGCAGGCCCTGGCCCTGCTGCAGGACGCCGGTCTGCTCCAGTGACGATCCCCGTTGCCGGGCGGCGGTGGCGCGGGCGGGCCACCGGCCTGCTCGCCCCCGTCGCCGTCGCCGTCGTCGCGGTGGTCGCCTCGCCGCTCGGCTTCGTCATCGCCCAGGCCGCGCAGGCCGGTTGGGACCAGACCCGGCGGCTGCTCGGCCGCCCGCTGATCGCCACCCTGCTCGGGCACACCCTCGGCCTGACCGCCGCCGTCACCCTCGCCACCGCCGTCCTCGGCTTCGGCGCCGCCTACCTGGTCGAACGCACCGACCTGCCCGGGCGCCGCGCCTGGACCGTCGCGCTCGCCCTGCCGCTGGCCGTACCGGAGTTCGTCCGCGGCTACTCCTGGGTCTCGCTGTTCCGCTCCGTCCACGGCTACTGGGGCGCGGTACTGGTGATGACCTGCTCCCTCTACCCGCTGGTCTTCCTGCCGGTCGCGGCCGCCCTGCGGCACGGCGACGCCGCCGCCGAGGAGGTCTCCCGCTCGCTCGGCCGCGGCCGCCTCGCCACCCTGTGGCGGGTCACCCTCCCGCTCACCCGGCCCGCGCTGGCCGGCGGCGTCCTACTCGTCTCGCTCTACCTGCTCGGCGAGTACGGCGCCTTCGCGATGCTGCGCTACACCACCTTTGCCACCGCCGTGTTCACCCAGTACAAGCTGGGCTTCGACGCGGCCTCGGCCTCCCTGCTCACCCTGGTGCTGGTCGCGCTGGCCCTGCTGCTGGTCGGCCTGGAGGCCTGGGCCGGCCGCCGGGCCCGGGTCACCCGGCACGGCGCCCTCGCCCGCCCCGCCCCGCCGGTCCGCCTCGGCGGCTGGACCGCCCCGGCGCTCGGCGCGCTGGCCGCGCTGGTCGGCGTCTCGCTCGGGGTGCCGCTGTACGCGCTGGCGTACTGGCTGATCAAGGGCAGCTCCACCACCCTGCCCTCGGCCTCCGTCCTCGGCGCCACCCTGGCCACCCTCGGGTACGCGCTCGGCGCGGCCCTCGCCGCCACCGCCGCCGCCGTCCCGGTCGCACTGTACGGCTGGCGGCGCGGCACCCGGCCGGCCCGCGCGGTCGAGCGGGTCGCCTACCTCACCCGGGCGCTGCCCGGCATCGCGGTGGCGCTCTCGGTGGTCTACTTCGCGGTCCGCTGGGCCCAGCCCCTGTACCAGCAGCCGCCGATGCTGATCCTCGGGTACGTCCTGCTGTTCTTCCCGCTGGCGTTGACGGCCGTACGCGCCGCCCTCGCGCAGGTCCCGCCCGGCGTCGAGGAGGCCGCCCGGTCCCTCGGCACCCGGCCGCTCGCGGTGCTCGGCCGGATCACCCTGCCGCTGGTCCTGCCCGGCCTCGGCGCCGCCGTCGCCATGGTCGGCCTCACCGCCTCCACCGAGCTGACCGCCACCCTGCTGCTGCGCCCGACCGGCACCCAGACCCTGGCCACCCAGTTCTGGGTCTACACCAGCGGCCTCGCCTACGGGGCCGCGGCGCCGTACGCGGCCCTGATGGTCGCGCTGTCCGTCCCCTCCGTCCTGCTGCTGACCCGCCGTACCCTCGGCCGTCCTGGGGAGAACCAGTGACCGGACTGTCCGTCGTCGACCTGCACGCCGCGCACGGGCGCAGCCCGGTCCTGCACGGCATCGACCTCACGGTGCCGGACGGCGCCCTCGCCTGCGTCCTCGGCCCCTCCGGCTGCGGCAAGTCCACCCTGCTGCGGGTGCTGGCCGGCTTCCACCCGGCCGCCGCCGGGCAGGTCGTGCTGCACGACCGTGTCCTGGACGACGGCCGCAGCCGGCTCGCCGCCGAACACCGCGGCATCGGCCTCGTCCCGCAGGACGGCGCGCTCTTCCCGCACCTGAGCGTCGCCGCCAACATCGGATTCGGCCTGCCGCGTTCGCAGCGTCGCGCCCGGGTCGGCGAACTGCTGGACCTGGTCGGCCTGCCCGGCCTGGGGGAGCGCCGCCCGCACCAGCTCTCCGGCGGCCAGCAGCAACGCGTCGCCCTGGCGCGGGCGTTGGCGCCCCGGCCGCGCCTGCTGCTGCTGGACGAGCCGTTCGCCGCGCTGGACGCCGCCCTGCGCGCCGAACTGCGCCGCGAGGTCGCCGCCACCCTGCGGCAGTCCGGCACCACGGCGGTCCTGGTCACCCACGACCAGGACGAGGCGCTCTCCTTCGCCGACACCATCGCCGTGCTGCGCGACGGCAGGATCGCCCAGTCCGGCAGTCCGGACGAGCTGTACCACCGCCCGGCGGACACCGCCGTCGCCCGGGTGCTGGGCGAGGCGAACCTGATCCCGGCCGAGATCAGGGGAGACGAGGCCCGCACCCCCTTCGGCGCGCTCCCGCTGACCGCCTCCGACCCGGCGCCGCGCAGCGGCCTGGCGCTGCTGCGCCCGGGCCAACTCCGGCTCACCGCCGAGCCGGTGGCGGGCGCCGTCCCGGCGAAGGTCCTCGGCAGCGACTTCCGGGGCCACGACCACCGCGTCGAACTCCGCCCCGAGGCCGCCGGGTTGCCCGACCTGCTGGTCGCCTCGGCGGACCGCCCGTGGCCGGTGGGGGGCGAGGCGTACGTGAGCGCCGCCGGGCCCGTACACGTGCTGGCGGAGGCCTGATCGGGATCCCCAACGGCTACGAGTGCCGGCCGGTGCCGAAGACCACGGCCCGGCACCCGTTCTCGCGGATCACGGCTCCTCCGGCAGCTCCACCGCCTGCCAGCGGTAGGCCGCGTCCTCCTGCCACACCTGCAACTCGCCCTCCACCACGGCCGCCAGGCAGAGCCGCCAGTCGTCGCCCACGGTGAGTGCGACCCGGGTGGCCGGGCGCAGCGTCGGCCGCCACCAGCGCGGCCGCCGCGAGGCCCCGCCGGCCGGCAGCCGCAGCCGTACGCCGCCCGCGCCGGCCAGGGCGATGGTGGGCCCGCCGCGGTGGCCGGCCATGGCGATGCCGAGGGTGGGCTCCGTCGCCGATCTCCGTGGGCGCGGTCGCGGGAGCGGCCGTCGGCGCGGTTGCCGCGCCGAGGGTGTGCAACTGGACGGAGCCGTCCGCCCGCAGGGTGGCCGCCTGCGGTCCGGCGGAGGTACGGGCCAGCGCCCCGGCGCGCAGGGCGCCCGGCGGGCCGAGCGGGACGGGCGGCTGGACGGAGCCGGGCCGCCAGCTGAGCACCCGCTCGCGGTGCTCGACCAGGACCAGCCACGCGCCGGGGCGTTCCTCCTCGGCGGCGAGCACCCGGTCGGCGGGGCAGCCGGGGTGCTCCTGACCGGTGAGGGTGAGGCCGGGGGCCCAGCGGTAGGAGCGCAGCGCGCCGCCGGTCGCGGTCCACACCGTCAGCTCGCCGGCCGAGTTGACCGCCCCGGCCAGTCCGCTGACCCCGCGCGCCGCCTCCCACCAGCCGGTCGCGGTGCCGACCCAGAGGGCGCCGGTCCGGTCCTCGGCGCAGACCACCAGCTCGCCCTGGCGTCCGGCCCAGCCGGCCCTCAAGTCCCGTACCGATCCGGGGCCCTGGCCGGCGGGCAGCCGCTGGCCGGTGCGGCCCGGCCCGGCCAGCGCGGTGCCGTCGGCGCCGCCGGTGACCACCAGCGGCCGGCCGGCCCGGTCGGGCAGGACGGCCAGGCCCGCGGTGCGCGCCACCGGGCGGTGGGCGCGCAGGAGTTCGCGGCCGCGGGAGACCCAGGGGCCGAGCGGGGCGGGGCGGCGGTCGGGGTCGCGGGCCAGGGGCTCGCAGGCCCAGCGGGCCAACTCCTCGCCGTAGCCGGCCGCCAGCAGTTCGGCGCGAGCCTGCTCGGCGGCGAGCCGGTGGTCGAGCCGGCCGTGGTCGGGCAGCAGCAGGGTGCGGGCCAGGGTGCCGACCGCGAAGAGGTCCTTGGCGGTGGTGGGAAAGCCGCCGACCTGCTCGGCCTCCGGCGGGACGTGCCCGGGGGTGAACACCGCGACGGTCAGGGTGTGGTCGAGCGGGGCGAGGAAGGTCAGGTCGATCAGTTTGACCTGGCCCTGGGAGTCCACCAGCACGTTGGCGGGGGAGATGTCCCGGTGCACCCAGCGCTTGCGGTGCAGCTCGTCGACGATCCGGCACAGCCGCGCCAGCACCTCGGCCACCGCCGACGGGCCGCCGCGCTGGCCGCGCGCCCAGGTGTGCAGCGGCACGCCGTCGACCCAGGGCGAGATCTGATAGCCCAACAGCCCGCCGGAGGGCACCGCGCCGGGCCGGTGCGGGGAGGGGCCGAGCAGGAAGCTGGGCACCACCAGGTCGGTGACGCCGAGCCGGTGGGCGTTGTGCGAGACGTCGTCCCAACGCCCCAGCCAGCGCCGCACCTCGGAGGGGTCGCGCTCCAGCATGATCTTCGCGGCGACCAGTTCCCTGATGCCGTTGTGTCCGGTGCGCACCGCACGCCACACCTCGGCCTCGCCGCCCCGGTGGTGGAACTCCAGGAGTTCGTACTGCTCGGGGTCGAACTCGGGCCCGAACCGGAGGCCGGGCACCCAACGAGACTCGGACACGCGACCCCCGACGCTTCTCACCGCTGCTGATGCGCTGCCCAGGATAGTCCGGGTTCCTGTTCGTCCGCCCGGAGGAGGGCCTATTCTGATGGGCGCCCGAGCAACATCACGAAACAACGTCAACTCATGGTCGTGCGGGGATTGTTGATCATGGCGTGGACGGCCGTTGAACAACAGGGGGACGGTGCATGCTGCTGATCACGGTGCTGCTGATCGTGGTGGCACTGGCCGGGGGTGCGGCCGTCGTACTGGCACGCAGGCGAACCACCCTGGACGCCACGGGCGTTGCCAAGGCCCTCGCCACCGCCGCCGAACAACTCGCCGCCGGCAAGGCCCCCCGGGCCCGCCGTCGCTACGCCCGGCTGGCCCGCCAACTCGCCACCGGGCCCGAGGAACTGAGCGCCCAGCGCGGGCTCGCCCTGCTCGGCCAGGCCGAGGCCACCATCCCCACCGGCGACCAACAGGCCACCCTCGCCCTCCACCGCGAGGCGTTCCCGCTGCTCACCGACCCGGCCCGGCAACTGCCCCGCTGGAGCCTGCGCCGCCTCGCCGAGGAACGGATGCAGGCCCGCGACGGCGACCTCGGGCCGCTGCTCGCCTTCCTCCAGGCCACCGCCGCGGGCGCCGACCCCGGCGAGGAGGCCGAGGCCGCCGCCCGCACCCAGCGCTGGCTGCAACAGCTCTGCCGCGAGGGCAGCGCCGACCAGCGCGACCACGCCACCGCCCGTGCCCTGGCCGCCCTGCCCGGCCGGGACTGGCCGGTGCTCGCCCGGGCCGCCCTGCTGCGCGCCACCGGCCGGGCCGCCGAGACCGAACCCCTGCTCGCCGCCGCTGCCCCCGGCGGCAGCGGCGAACTCTGGTTCCGCTGGGGCGCCCAGCTGTTCACCCTGCACCGGGACGAACCCGCCGTCGCCGCCTTCGCCGAGGCACTGCGCCGCGGCCCCGGCGAGCCCTCCCCCTGGGGGCGCGGCCCGGCGCTGCGCACCGACAGCCTGCTCTTCCGCGGCCTGGCCCGCCAGCGGCTCGGCGCCACCGACGCCGCCTGGGCCGACCTCGCGGCCGCCGCCGGGGAGACCCCGGACGACCCCCGCCCGCGCTACGCCCTCGGCCGACTCGCCCTGCTGCTCGGCGCCGACGACCAGGCCCGGGAGCAGTTCACCGCCGCCCTGACCGTCCAACCCTCCTTCGCCCCGGCCCGGTTCGGCCTCGCCCTGGTCCACGAACGGGCCCAGCGCCCCGCCGAGGCCGCCGCCGACTACCGGGCCGGCCTCGATCAGGCCCCCGACTGGCGCGCCGCCCGGGTCAGGCTCGGCGCCGCCCTGGTCGCCGCCGGGCAGGCCGCCGAGGCCGAGCCGATCTTGCGCGCCGAGGCCGACACCGAACCGGACTCCCGCTGGGGCCGGATCGCCGCCTTCCACCTCGGCCTGGCCCTCGCCCGCACCGACGACCAGGCCGGCGCCCTCGCCCGCTGGGAGCAGCTGGACGACCCCGAGCTGCGCGAACGCCAGGCCCTGGCCCGTGACCGGCTCGCCCGCACCCGGCTGGCCGCCGACCCGGTCGCCGCCCGCGAACTGTGGCAGCGGGCCGCCGCCGAACACCCCGCCGCCCCCGGCTACCGGTCCGCGCTGCGCGAGGCTGCCCTGCGCGAGGCCGCCCACCTGCTGGTCACCGGCCGTGACCGCCCCGAGGCCCGGCAACGGGCCGCCGCCGCGCTCGCCCTGGCCGACACCCTGCCGGGCGCCCTCACCCACCGGCAGTCCCGGCTGCGCGCCGCCCTCGCGCTGGCCGAGGGCGCGCCCGAGCGGGTCACCGCCCTGCTGGACGCCGACGCCGGGCTGCGCGACCGCTACCACCTGGCGGCCGTCTCGTTGCTGGCGGGCCGTCCGGTCCCGACCATCGCCCTGCTCGCCCCGCTCGACCCCGACCCGGCCGGCGACCCGGCGCTCGCCCGGCTGCGCGCGGTGCTCGCCGAACGGGCCGGCAACTGGGCGACCGCGCTGGACTGGTACCGCCACTTCCTGACCGCTCCCACGACGGCTCCGGCGCAGCCCACCGGCGACTGCGCCGTCTGCGCCCGCCCCGCCACCGGAGCCTGCGGCGGCTGCGGCCGCGAGACCTGCGCCGCCCACCTGCACGCCCCCGCCGGGGCCACCTCCCCGCGCTGCGTCCGCTGCACCGGCCCCGCCCTGCGCGCCGTCCTGGACTGCGCCCGCCGGGCCGGCACCCCCGAACAGGCCGAACCCGTCCTCGCCGCCTGGGCCGAGGCGCTCGGCGACAGCGCCGCCACCGCGCCGCTGCGCCTCGACCTCGCCCTGCTGCGCGCCGAACTCGGCCGCCTCGACGAGGCGTTGGCCGACCTGCCGGAGGACGCCGGCGCCGCCCGGGCCGCCGTCCTGGTCCGCCGGGCTGGCGCCGCGCTCGCCGCCGAGCAGCCCGGACGGGCCGCCGGCGACCTGCGCCGGGCCCTCACCCTCGCCCCCGGCCACCCGCACGCGGCCGGTGCGCTGGTCCTGCTCGGCGAGCACGAGGCCCACCAGCACGCCGTCGAGGGCCGCCACCGCGAGGCCTACCTGGCCTACCGTGCGCTGCTGCTCAAGGACCCGGCCCACCCCCGGCTGCTGCACGCCCTCGGTCTCTCCGGCTACCGGCTGGCCGTAACCGCTGACGACCAGGACGTCTGGGCCTGGACGCTCGGCTGCCTGGTCGCCGCCCTGCACCAGAGCGAGCTGTGGGCCGAGTCCGCCCGGATCACCGGCCGCCAGGCCGAGCCGCAGCGGACTGCCGCCGCCCGGACCGCCCTCACCGACCGCCTCCGGGAGGACCTGCGCGCCCTCGACCGGGCCGCCGGACGCACCGGCGACGAGGTCGCCGCCTGGACCCTGCGCCTGGGCATGGAGACCCATGCCGCCGGCGCCTTCGAGCGGGAGGACGTCCGGATCACCCTGCCCGGCCGCCCCGCCCGCCGCCTCGCCGTCGGCCCAACCCTCGACCGGCTGCTCCGCGCGGAGACCGAACTCGTCGCCTGGGCCGCCGCCTTCGAGCAGGCCGTACGGGACTGGCGGCGCCCCGCCGGGCCCGACGCCCCCGCGCTCACCCGGGCCCTCGGCCTGTTCGGCGAGCTCGGCCCGCAGCGCTACCTGAGTCTCCAGGGCCGCCAGGCCGCCGCCGTCGCCGCCCTGGACGCGGTCGCCGAGAACGAGCGCGGCGAGGGCTGGCAGGCGCTGCTCGGCGAGTCCCTGGTGAGCCAGGCCCGCGAGCACCACCGCAACCAGGACTGGCGCGAGGCCCTGGACTGCCTCACCCGCGCCCGGACCGTCCCCGGAACCGAGCTGCCGCCCGACGCCGCCAGGATCGCCGCCGAGTCCGGCGTCCGGGCCGCCCGCGCCCTGCTCAAGAGCAGTGACGACGACCAGGCGGCAGCCGCCGCGCTGCTGGAGAAGGCATTCGCGCTGGCCCCGGACGACCGCGAGGTGCGCGGCGACCTCGGCGCCACCTACGCCCAGTGGGCCCGCAAGATCAACAACGAGGAGAAGGACTACCCGCGCGCCCTCGCGCTGCTGCAGAAGAGCCTCGACCTCGTCCCCGGCGACCCGACCGCCAAGCACTTCCTGCAGGCCGCCCTCGGCAACCGGGCCGGCCAGCTCAGCCGCCCCGACGCCTCCGACGAGGAGCTGATGGAGGCCGCCGAAATGTGGGACCGGCTGATCGACCTCAGCCCCGACCCGGAGCACCGGCTCGGCCTCGCCTTCGTCATGCGCCAGCTCTCGCGCTCGGCCGCCTTCGCCGACGACCGCGCCTCTGCCGTCGAGCTGATGGCCGAGGCACTGCGAGCCGACCCGGAGTGGGACGGCGACGTCACCCACGAGGCTCCGCGCCGGGTCGCGGTGCTGCTCGCCAACCACGTCATCGACAACATGCAGGACAGCCCCTTCACCGACCAGGCCGCGATGCTGCAGAAGGCCCACTCCTACGACGACTCGGCGGACATCCGCCGCCTGATGGTCAGCGTCTGGCGCGGCGAGGCGATCGGCCACTACGAGCGCCGCCGTTACAGCGAGGCGATCCGGCTGCTGGAGGAGGCGCTCGGGCTGTCCCGCACCCCGGAGGACAGCGCAAAGCTGCACAGCGAACTCGGCGTCGTCTACAGCTCCTACGCCGTCGCCCGGGCCAACGCGCGCCAGTACCGGGAGGCCCGGCAGCTGGTCCGCCAGGCCGTCGAACACAACCCGGACGACCACGAGCTGCGCGCCCTGGCGGTGCGCATCAACATGCTCCGCTGACCGGCAACCGCACAGCAGTTGCCGTCGTCGCAGACCGTACGCCCGGCCGTCTGTGACCCGTCGTCCGTTGATCGTCCCGAGCCTGTGAGGAGAGAGACCACCCGCCATGCCACTGCACGAACCGTCGCCGTACGAGGTCCTGGGCATCCCGCTCACGGCCGGGGTGCGCGAGATCAACCTCTCGGTCGGGAAGGCGCTGAAGGAGGGCCGGTTCACCCGCCAGCAGATCCAGGACGCCGCCGCGCTGCTGCGCAACCCGGACCGCCGGCTGGAGGTGGACCTCCAGCAGCCGCTTCCGCCCGAGCCGGTCGACCAGGCCGCCGAGTTGCTCGCACCCGCGCTCGCCGAACCGCTACTGGTGATCGAGCGCCCGCCGCTGCCGCCCGCCCCCGCCCTGCTGGCCCTGCACCGCGCCGAGTTGGCCGCCGACTTCGCCGAGCCCGCGCCCGGCGGGGCCGATCCGGAACCGCCCGTCCCCGCCCGCTACGCGGCAGACCTGTCCGTGCTGCCGCAGATAGAGGTCCCCGATTGACTCGCTCCTCCTCCCGTGGGACGGGATTCCCCTCAGCCTCGCGACTGAGCCGCTGCGCGTGTGCGCTGCGGTGGGACGACTTCCTGCTTCACCGACGCCCGCCCGCCCGGAGTGCTCCGTTGAGGTCTTACACCGTCTCCACAGGCTGCAACCGCCAGTCCGGCGGCCAGGATGTTGCGTGCCGCGTTCACGTCCCGGTCGTGGACCGCTCCGCAGTCGCACGCCCACTCGCGGTGCCACACGCACTGCACAGTGGGTGATCGTCACGCATTACATGATAATTCGTCAATTTGTGAAGGGGGGTTCTGATGACCGACGCATCGACCGCATCCCGGCTCGACGGTTACCAGCGGCTGGAGGTCCCGCCCGGCGTCGAGTCCGTCGACCTCGATGCCAAGTTCAGCCAACTGCTTTTCCGTTCCTCACTGTTGGGGAACAAGCTGACTGATCAGAAGCAGACCGCCCGGGCCGAGCAGCGCGAACTGCTGGGCGTCCTGGTCGAGGTGGACGACGCGCTCGCCGCCCTCGGCCTGGACCGCGAGCTGGTGGCACTCGGGCGTGGCGCCGGCCTGGAGGCCACCCGCCGACGGCTGCTCGGCCGGCTCGCCAAGGCCGGGGTGCGGCCGATGCGGCTGGAGGGGCTGGCGGCGGACCCGGCGCTGACCGAGATCGTCGGCACCGAGGTGCGGCCGGGAGTGGCGCCGGAGACGGTGCTGCAGACGGTGGTGACCGGGTTCTTCTGGGAGCAGGAGGTGCTGCGGCGGGCCCAAGTGGTGGTCGCCGCACCGGAGGCGGCGCTGTCGCCTGCGGCGGACCCGCGGATCGCGGAGCTCAAGCCCGATGAGTCCGTGGAGCCCGACGGGTCGGTGGAGCCCGACGAGTCGGCGGAGCCGCAGACGACCGAGCCGTCGCTCGTCGAGGCCGACGTCGTCGAGCCGTCGGTCGCCACGTCCCCCGCCGTCGAACCAGGGGCCGCCCCGCCCGTCGAAGCCTCGGCCAGGCCGGTGCCGCCCCGGGTCCGTCGGCACGCCAGGGCCGCGGGCAAGCAGGGCAAGCGCGGCAAGCGCAAGAAGTAGCCAGGACCACGAGGGGCAAGAGGGGAACGACATGTACCGCACACTCGGCATCGACCTGGGCACCACCAACTCCGTGGTGGCCCACCTGCGCCGGGGCGAGCCGGAGATCATCTTCAACCGGCAGAACCAGGAGGCCACGCCCTCCGTGGTCGGCAGCGGGCGCAAGGGCGAGCTGCTGGTGGGCTCCACCGCGCGCAGCCGGATCGCCATCGACGGCGCCAACGTGATCCGCTCGGTCAAGCGCTTCATGGGCCGCAAGTTCAAGGACCCGCAGGTGCAGGCGGCCCTCAAGGAGGTCGACTACAAGGTCACCGCAGGCACCGACGGAGACGTCAACGTCTGGTTCAACGGCCGCTCCTACACCCCGATCGAGATCTCCGCGATCATCCTGCACCGGCTCAAGGAGGACGCCGAGCAACGCCTCGGCGAGCCGCTCCACCGGGCCGTCATCACCGTCCCCGCGTACTTCGGCGAGCGGCAGGTCGCGGCCACCCAGGAGGCGGGCCGGATGGCCGGCCTGCACGTGCTGCGGATCATCAACGAGCCGACCGCCGCCTCGCTCGCGTACGGGCACTCCACCGACGCCGGCGACGAGGGCCGGACGGTCCTGGTCTACGACCTCGGCGGCGGGACCTTCGACATCTCCATCCTGCTGCTGGTGCCCGGCTCGGTCTCGGTGCTCGGCATCGAGGGCGACAACCTGCTCGGCGGCGACGACTTCGACCGCGCGATCACCACCGCGCTGCTGGAGGACATCCGCGAGGAGTACGGCTCGGACTACCAGCCCGACCTGCGCGACCGCCCGAAGATCGCCTCCACGGCGGAGGCCGTCAAGATCGAGCTGTCCAACCAGGAGTCCTCCGAGGTCATCCTGCCGGGCCTGGGCGCCGGACAGCTGGTGCTGGAGACGGAGTTCGAGCGCGCCCGCTTCGAGGAGCTGATCGAGGCCCAGATCGAGCGGACCATCGAGCTGACCCACAAGGCCATCATGCAGGCCAACCTGACCGTCGGGGACATCGACGAGGTGGTGCTGGTCGGCGGCTCGACCTCGATCCCGCTGGTCGTCCGGCGGCTCGGCGAGGTGTTCGGCACCCGCCGGATCAAGCGCGGCGTCAACCCGATGCAGTGCGTGGCGCTCGGCGCGGCCGTGCAGTCCGCCCTGGTCGGCGAGGTGGAGTGCCCCGAGTGCCGGGCCCCCGGCGACCTGTCCGCCTCCAACTGCGCCAACTGTGCCACCTCCCTGCTCGGCGGTGACCGGGTCTCCTGCCCGACCTGCCACATCCCGGTGGACACCGAGGCCGCCGCCTGCCCCAAGTGCGGCCAGGACATGGCTGGTTCGGCCGTCTCGGGGGCGACCATCCCGAAGCAGTCGCAGGCCGCCACCGTGGTGCGCAGCGACAACTGCCCGCGCTGTGGGACTCCTTCGGCGCCCGGTGTGACCGCCTGCGAGCTGTGCGGCGAGCCGCTCAACTCGGCCGCGCCCGGCCGGACCAGGGTGGCCTCCACCGCTGCCGAGGACGTCGGCTTGCGCTGCGCCTCCTGCAGTGCGGTCAACCCGCCCGGCAGTGAAGTCTGCACCAGTTGTGGCGAGTTGATGCAGGTCACCAACCCCTTCGACATCACCCCGAAGAACCTCGGCATCGAGCTCAACGATGGCCGCCTCGCCGTCATCATCCCCAAGAACACCAGCTACCCGACCAGTTCGCCGGTCAGTCGCGAGTTCGTGGTCTCCGGCAGCGGCCGCCAGCGGCTGGAGGTCGCGGTCTACGAGGGCGAGCACGAGATCGCCCAGCAGAACGAGCTGATCGGCCACCTCACCCTGCGGCTGCCCGAGGGGCTCGGCGGCCGTACCCCGGTGGAGGTCTCCTTCGGCCTGGACCGGGACCGCACCATCACCCTGTCGGTGCGGATCCAGGGAGGCGGCGAGAAGACCGTGAAGCTGGAGCGGGTCACCCTGGACCCCGAGCTGAAGGTGCAGGTAGAAGAGCAGCAGCGGCAGATCGAGACCTTCACCGACCGCTGGGGCGGCGAGCTCACCGAGGCCGAGAAGCGCGAGGCGCAGCGGCTGATGGACACCCTGGACGACCTGGCGGCCGGGCAGACCCGTGGCCAGTCGGTGGACGAGGCACTGGAACGGGCACAGCGCCAGCTCAAGGCCCAGCGCTGGGTGCGCGGCTCGGAGGCGTACCTGAGCCTGTTCATCCACTACTGCGAGAAGCACCTGGACCCGAGCGACCTGGACCGGCTGCGCTCGGTGGCCGCCGAGCTGCGGCTGCGCCGCGAGGCCGCCGACTGGGAGGGCGCGATGCGCGCGGCCCAGAAGGCGGACGACCTGTGCGACTCGCTCGGGCACACCTTCCGGATGCTCACCATGTGCAACGTCTACGTCAACCAGAACATGGTCTCGCCGGCCCTGGCGCAGCGGATCATGGCGGAGCTGCGCGGGCTGGACGAGGCGGTGGAGGCGCCCAACATGGAGGCGGTCAACACCCACATGTCGAACCTGCTGGCGCTGTACGCGCAGGCGGAGCGGGAGCTCGGCAGCGAGCCGGCCGCCGAGTCGCTCGGCCCGGTCCGCCCGGAGGAGGCCGGTCCGCGATGAGCACCGTGAGCCTTCCCGAGGTCCTGTGCCCGCTCTGCAGGGTCCCGGCGGACCGGCAGTCGCTGGGCTGCCCGTCCTGCCGGGAGGACCTGAGCGTGCTGTTCCGGCTGCGTTACGCCGGTCGGATCGATTACAACCGGGCGTTGGAGGCCCTGGCGGCCGGGGACGAGGAGCTCGCGCTCGGGCTGCTGCACCGGGCCCTGGAGGCCGAGCCCGGGCTGGAACCGGCTCGGGAGCTGCTGGAATCACTGAGCGTGGCGGGCTTTCCGGGTGCCGTCCCGCCGGAACAGGAGGGTGACACGCCCTCGGAGTGAGTAATCCCGGAGTTCCGGGCCCAGGATCACGTGAGATCGGCGACGCGTGTGATCGTCACACGGACTTTCGCCACCCTCACAAGGAGTGACGCAATGCGTATTCGCACCACCCTCGCCGCCACCGCGCTCGCCGCTGTCGCCGTCCTGGCCGGTGCCGGCACCGCCGCCGCCGGCGATGCGACCGCGACCGGCCAGGCCATCGGCTCGCCCGGTTTCTTCTCCGGCAACCTGATCCAGTTCCCGATCAACTTCGAGTCCAACGTCTGCGGCAACACTTTCAGCCCGAGCGGGATCTTCAACCCGGCCGTCGGGACCTTCTGCTTCAACGGGTGACAGCAGCGCCGGGGCCGTCCGTCGAACCCGACGGGCGGCCCCGGCGCCGTGTCCGCACCCCCGTTCGGGGGTGGCGGTGCCGGCCCGGGACCGGCGACCATGGTCCCCGTCCCGCACCGCCGCACCCAGGAGCCAGCCCGTGCCGACCACGCCCGCCCCGCGCAGCTACGCCTCCGGCACCTCCGACGTCCCGCTGCTCGGCGACACCATCGGGGAGAACCTCGACCGCGCGGTGCGCGCCTTCCCCGAGCGTGACGCCCTGGTCGACCGCCCCACCGCCCGTCGCTGGACGTACGCCCAACTCTCCGCCGACGTCGACGCGTTGGCGCTCGGCCTGCTGGAGCTCGGGATCGCCAAGGGTGACCGGGTCGGCATCTGGGCCCCCAACTGCGCCGAGTGGACGCTCACCCAGTACGCCACCGCCAAGCTCGGCGCGATCCTGGTCACCGTCAACCCGGCTTACCGCTCGCACGAGTTGGAGTACGTGCTGAACCAGGCCGGGATCCGGCTGCTGGTCGCGGCCGAGCGCTTCAAGACCTCGGACTACGCCGCGTTGATCGAGGAAGTCCGGCCGCACTGCCGCGACTTGGAGCGGGTGGTGCTGCTCGGCAGCCCCGCCTGGGACGCGCTGCTGGCGGCCGGCCGGGAGGCCGACCCGGCCCTACTCGTTGAACGCCAAGCCGAGTTGGCCCCCGACGACCCGATCAACATCCAGTACACCTCGGGGACCACCGGCTTCCCCAAGGGTGCGACCCTCTCCCACCACAACATCCTCAACAACGGCTACTTCGTCGGCGAGCTGCTCAACTACACGGAGCAGGAGCGGATCTGCATCCCGGTGCCTTTCTACCACTGCTTCGGCATGGTGATGGGCAACCTCGCCGCCACCTCCCACGGCGCCTGCATGGTCATCCCGGCCCCCTCCTTCGAGCCCGGCGCCACCCTGGCCGCCGTCGCCGCCGAGCGCTGCACCTCCCTGTACGGCGTGCCGACCATGTTCATCGCCGAACTCGCCGACCCGGACTTCGCCAGCTACGACCTCAGCGGCCTGCGCACCGGCATCATGGCCGGCTCGCCCTGTCCGACCGAGGTGATGAAGGAGGTCATCGACCGGATGGGCATGGCCGAGGTCTCCATCTGCTACGGCATGACGGAAACCTCGCCGGTCTCCACCCAGACCCGCACCGACGACTCGGTCGAGCGCCGGGTCTCCACGGTCGGCCGGGTCGGCCCGCACCTGGAGGTCAAGGTGGTCGACCCGGCAACCGGCCGTACCGTCCCGCGCGGCGAACCCGGCGAACTGTGCACCCGCGGCTACTCCGTCATGCTCGGCTACTGGAACGAGCCCGAGCGCACCGCCGAGGCCGTCGACGCGGCCCGCTGGATGCACACCGGCGACCTCGCCGTGATGGACCGGGACGGCTACCTGGCGATCACCGGGCGGATCAAGGACATGGTGATCCGCGGTGGGGAGAACCTCTACCCGCGCGAGATCGAGGAGTTCCTCCACACCCACCCGGACATCCTCGACGTCCAGGTGATCGGCGTCCCCGACACCACGTACGGCGAGGAGCTGATGGCCTGGATCCGGATGCGGGAGGGCGCCGGGCCGCTCACCGCCGAGGCCGTGCGGGACTACTGCACCGGACGGCTCGCCCACTTCAAGATCCCGCGCTACGTGCACGTGGTCGAGGAGTTCCCGATGACCGTCACCGGTAAGATCCGCAAGGTCGAGATGCGCGAGATGGCCGTGCGCGTCCTCGGCCTCTGACGTCTGTAGTGCCCGAACGGCCACAGCATGAACCCGGCGGTCCGGAACGCGGCAGTGCCGAACGGAATCGCGTTCGGACGTTCAGCATGGAGCAGGTCAGTGCAAGCACCGACGGTCGACGAGGACTACTGCCCTCGTCGGCCACCGGTGTTCGCGGTGGCTAGTAGGTGCCCCACTCCTGGTCGGTGGAGACGATCTCGCGGCCGAGCGGCATCAGTGAGATCGGGATCATCTTGAGGTTGGCCCACCCGAAGGGGATCCCGATGATCGACAGGAACAGCGGGATGCTGGTGGCCAGGTGCGCGATGGCCAGCCACCATCCGGCGAAGACGAACCAGATCACGTTGCCGATGCAGGAAGCGGCCCCGGCGTCCCGGCGTTCGACGGTGGTCCGCCCGAACGGCCACAGTATGAAGCCGGCGATCCGGAACGACGCGATCCCGAACGGAATGGTCACGATCAGCACGCAGCAGATGATTCCGGCGATCGCGTAGCCAATCGCCATCCAAATGCCGCAGAAAAGCAGCCAGATGACATTGAGAACAAAGTTGATGGGCTTCATGCGCGTCACCCTCTCACGCTCGGCGGGCTCGTTGCCACGACCGTGCCATGCCCGCTGACGAGCGTGTCCACCCCCTGGGGGGCCATTTCTCAGGGTAAGTCAGTGGGCGTCGCGGCAGGTGCCGGTCGGGGTGCAGAGGGCGATCGAGAGGGGCTTGCCGGTCGGGGGGATCCGGTAGTGGTATTCGGCGAAGGTGACGAGATTGCCGCCGCCGAGGTCGCGGGCACCGAGGTCGATGGTGCGGCGGTGGACGGGGCTGACGATGTGGCCGGTGTCGCCGGAGACCGTGATGTCGTCCACCTGGCCGCGGTAGGCCGTGAAGGCGTAGGCGTCCACGCCTGCCGTGGTGTCGGTCGGCATGGGGGTGCGCGGGATGAGGTCCTCGATGGCGGTGAACCAGATGGTCGTGGGCGCCTCGCCGTTGTGGTTGACGATGGCGTAGCAGACGTCGAAGTTGTCCACCAGCCAGAACGCCATCGCCCGGTACCGGCCGTCGGTGTCGAGGACCACCAGGGTCGGCAGTGTCGGTTTCGGGCACTGGGGTGGTGTGTTGAGCGAGCCGACGAGGTCCACGATCCACTGCGCGGACGGCGGGGCTGGTTCGGGGAGAAGGACCGGGTGGCGGATCGGGCCGGGGGTGGGGATCGGTTCGCACGCGGCGGCCGCAGCCAGGGCCGTTACCAGCGCTGCCGTCGAACAGAGTGCACCGAAGCTGCGTTTCATCGTGTCTCCCCCGGAACGACGGGTGGGACTCAGGATGCGCCCCGACTCGGGTGGCGGCAAGACTCCGGGCGCGGGCCGCGCCCGGAGTCCGATGGTGTGTCAGGCCGCGGGTGTCAGGCCGAACGGGGGAGGTAGGCGAGGCCGTGGGCACCGGGTTCGGCGAGTTTGGGGAGGGTGAGGCGGGAGACGGGGGTGAGGGTGTCGAGGTCGATGATGTCGACGGTGGAGGATACGACGCTGGAGACGTAGGCGAGGCGGCCGTCGGGGGAGGAGGCGATGGTGAGGGGGAAGAGGCCGATCTCGACGGAGCCGAGGTGCCGGTGGGTGTCGGCGGAGAAGACGGTGAGGCGGCCGGGCGCCTGGTGGCCGAGGGGGGAGGTCGGGTCGGGGACGGAGCGGATCTCGCCGGCCAGGAGCTTTCCGGTGGCGGTCAGATGGACCGGGAGCACGGCGTTCTCGGTCGGGAGGGTGGCGATCACCGTCGCTGAACGGGCGTCGATGACGCGGATGCCGGGGGTGGAGTCGGGCTTCCCGGCGAAGCCGAGGTAGGGGGCGGCGACGTAGGCGAGGGTGCCGTCGGGGGCGACGGCGAGGCCCTCGCTGCCGGGGACCTCGACCTTGGCGGTCAGGACGCCGCGGTCGAGGTCCACGACGGAGACGAACGGGGCCTCCTTGTTGGTGGCGAAGCCGGTGCGGCCGTCCGGCGCGATGGCGAACCAGTGCGGGCCGGGGGCGTCGGTGTCGATCCGGCCGATCGGGCGGCGGGTCGCGGTGTCGATGACCACGACGCCGCCGGGGCGGTCCGCCGAGGCCTCGACGCTGACGTAGAGGCGGCGGCGGGCGGTGTCCAGGGCCAGGCCGTGCGGGCCGTGCTCGGGGGCGAGGTCGATCACCTCGACGATCCGGCGGGTGTCGGCGTCGATGACGGTCAGTTCGGTGCAGTGGCCGTCGTGGGCGTTGTAGTAGCCGGAGCGGTAGGCGGAGGTGCACCACAGTAGGCGCTGGGTCGGGTCGAAGCACAACTCGTGGGGCTGGGCAGTGACTTCGAGGGTGTCGAGGAGCCGGTCGGTGGCGGCGTCGAAGAAGGAGACGGTCGGTCCGCTCTGGCTGACGACGGCGAGGACGTCGCCGGCGAGGTGGGAACGGGGGTCGGTCGGCACGGGTGCTCCTTGAAAGGGTTTCCGAGGCGAAACGGGTTTCCGGGTGGACGGGTCCACTCTCGGCGGCCCGCTGCGGCTACACCATGCAAGGATTGGCACGGGATAGTTGCCTCAGGCGTAAAAGTGCAGTTCAGGAGCCCTGAATGGATCTCAACCTGCTGCGGGCCCTGGACGCCCTGCTTCAGGAGAACAGTGTGACCCGGGCCGCCGAGCGGCTCGGCACCTCGCCGGCGGCGGTGAGCCGGATGCTGGCCCGGCTACGCCGGGCGGTCGGCGACCCGCTGCTGGTGCGAGCCGGCCAGGGACTGGTGCCGACCCCGCGGGCGGTCGAACTCCGCGAGGAGGTCGGCGCGTTGCTGCGCGGCTGTGAGAACGTGCTGCGTCCCGGGGCCGGGTTCGATCCCGCACACCTGGAGCGGACCTTCACCGTGCAGACCAGCGACTTGGTGCTGGTCCGGGTGGCCGGTCCGCTGACCGAGCGGATCCACGCGGAGGCGCCGAAGGTCGACGTGCTGTTCCTGCCGGAGGCGTTGGAGGGCGGGCCGGCGCTGCGGCAGGGGCTGGTGGACGTCGAGGTGGGCGTCCTCGGACGGCTGGACCCGGAGATCCGCACCCGATCGCTGGTCAAGGCGCCGGTGGTGGGCGTGGCCCGCGGCGGGCATCCGCTGTTCGCGGGGCGGATCACCGCCCGGCGCTTCGCCGCCGCCGACCACATCGGCATCTCCCGGCGGGGCAAGAGGCTCGGGCCGATCGACGCCGCGCTGGCCGAGCGCGGGCTGCGGCGCCGGGTGGCGGTGGTGGTGCCCAGCCACACCAGCGCGATGCTGCTGGCCCGGGACAGCGACCTGGTCTCGCTCGGCCTGGCGGACTGGCTGCCGGGGACCCTCGACGCGCTGGGGCTGCGCACCTTCCCGATCCCGATCGAACTCGCCCCACTGGAGCTGGGGATGGCCTGGCACCCGCGCAACTCGGCTGACCCGGGCCATCGTTGGTTCCGGGAGCACCTGGCGGCCGCCGTCCGGCAGGTGCAGGGGGAATGAGAAGGGCGAGCGTGGCCGGGTCGTCGGCCGGGGCGGACGCTGAGGGGTCGAGGCCGCCTCGATTGAGCCGTAACATAGCAATGTGAAATTGCACCTGTTGAGAGGGTGAACGGGGTTGACCCCTGGCTCGATCCCCGGCCGCAGTGCGGGATACCCTGCGGGGGTACGCGGCAGTCGGAGGCGGTCGGGAGGCGAGCCATGGCGCAGCGGCGACCGCTCGGTCCGTCGGTCCCGTGGGTGCTGCGCCTGCTGCTCCTCGCCGCCCTGTTGCTGGGCATCGTGACGATGCACACGCTCGGCCACCCGGCCGGTGACCACGGCGGTCACGGTGGCCATGAGGGCCGGAGCGTATACGCGGTGGCGGCGCAACGGATGCCGGAGCACCACACGGGGGCAGGGGCAGTCCAGCGGGCGCAGACGCAGCCGCAGGCGACCGCCGACCCCGCTGCCGCCGACGGCATGGACCCGATGACGGTCTGTCTCGCCGTCCTGGCCGGCTGGACCCTTGTGCTGTTGGTCGCCGGCCCCCTGCTGCGCCGCAGCGGGGACGCCGCCGCCGAGGTGCGGGCCCATCTGCTGCGGGCCGTCCGCGCGCTGCCGCCGCCCGAAGGCGGGCGGATACTCCTCAACCGGCTGTCGGTGCTGCGCCAGTAGGCGCGCGCCCGCCGCTCCGTGCCCGCGCGCGCTCTTTCGCGCCCGCGTACGGAGCGGCCGACGCGACGTCCTGTACGCCCACACCACCGCACGAGGTGCACTCCGCCATGCGCACTCCCACCCGTCGTACCGTCCTCGGTGCCGCACTCGCCGCCGCCGGGAGCGGCCTGCTCGCCGCCTGTTCCTCCGGCTCGATGAGGGGCATGGACCACTCGTCCATGGACCACTCCTCGATGAACGGCGCCGGCACCCCGGCCGCCACACCCGTCGGCTTCGTCGCCCCGAACGGCCCCGAGGTCGCCGCGGCCGAGGCCAGGCGAAAGCCCGGGCCCGAGCGCAAGGTCGCGCTCACCGCCACCGAGACCACCCTCGACCTGGGCGGACGCACCGTCCGCAGCTGGGCGTACGGCGACCGCCTGCCCGGTCAGGAGGTGCGCGCCACCCTCGGCGAGACGCTCGCCGTCACCCTCGCCAACCACCTGCCGCAGTCCACCTCACTGCACTGGCACGGCCTCGCGCTGCGCAACGACATGGACGGCGTGCCGGGCGTGACCCAGGCCGAGATCAGGCCCGGCGCCTCCTTCGACCACCGCTTCGCGCTCTCCCGCCCGGGCACCTACTGGTTCCACCCGCACTCCGGCGTCCAGCAGGACCGCGGCCTGTACGCACCGCTGATCATCGAGGACCCGAAGGAGCCGCTGCGCTACGACCGGGAGTGGGTCGTCGTCCTGGACGACTGGGTGGACGGCGTCGACGGCAGCACCCCGGACGCCGTCCTCGCCGAACTCGCCAAGGGCATGGGAGGGATGGACCACTCCGACCACGACATGCCGGGGATGTCGGGAATGCCCGGCATGGACATGGGCAGCGCTCCCACCGGCACCCCTACCGGCTCCACCGGCTCCACCGGCTCCACCGGCCCCTCCCGGATGCTGATGGGCGCCCGGAGCCCGTTGCTCGGCGGCGACGCCGGCGACGTCGCCCACCCCTTCCACCTGGTCAACGGCCGCCTCGCGACCGCCCCCGAGACCTTCACCGCCAAGCCCGGCGACCGGATCCGGATCCGCCTGATCAACGCGGGCGGCGACACCGCCTACCGGGTCGCCCTCGGCGGCCACGAGCTGACCGTCACCCACACCGACGGCTTCCCGGTCGAACAGGCCACCACCCAGGCGCTGCTGCTCGGCATGGGCGAGCGCTACGACGTCCTGGTCACCGCCAAGGACGGCGCCTTCCCGCTCACCGCGCTCGCCGAGGGCAAGAACGCCACCGCCCTGGCCGTGCTGCGCACCGGCGGCGGCGTCGCGCCCGACGCCGCGGTGCGCCCCGCCGAACTGGACGGCCGGCTGCTCACCGCCGCGCAGCTCAAGGCCGACGCCGGCGTCCGACTGTCCGGCAAGGCGCCGGACCGGACGGTGAGGCTGGAGCTCACCGGCGGCATGGCGAAGGCCGACTGGGCGTTCAACGGCCGCACGTACGACCCGGCGCAGCGCTACCCGGTGGTGGCGGGGGAACGGGTACGCCTGGAGTTCCGCAACAGCACGAGCATGTGGCACCCCGTCCACCTGCACGGACACACCTTCGCGCTGGCCGGTGACGGCCCGCGTAAGGACACCGCGATCGTGCTGCCGGGCACGACCCTGGCGGTGGACTTCGACGCCGACAACCCGGGTCTGTGGATGGTGCACTGCCACAACGTCTACCACTCGGAGACCGGCATGATGACCGTCCTCGGTTACCAGGCGTAACCCCGGTCCAAGCTCTGAGACGCCGGGGTGGGGAAGACAGCCCCCGCCCCGGCACCCGGCCTGCCGTACCTCGCCAACCGCCCCCACCTGCGAAGCCATGACGTTTTCTTAACGCGGGCCGATGACACGTCCTTAGCGCCCGTCGCATAGCCTGGCGCACTGCCGTCGCCCGACGGCGCTTTTACGGGGTCTTTAAACAAGAGGTGCAAGTTGGTTTCGTCGGGTTCGACGGCGACGACGACGGAGGCTCCGTCGTCGGCGCGAATACGGCTCCGCAGCTGGCTGCTGGAGGACATCTCCGCTTCCAAGCCCGCCCCGGACACGGACAGTGACACGGAGACGGGGGACTCCGGGGCGCACGGCGCGCACGAGGGCCAGCGCTGGTGGCGCGTGATGTGCCTGACCGGCGTCGACTACTTCTCCACGCTGGGCTACCAGCCGGGCATCGCCGCGCTCGCGGCCGGTGTGCTGTCGCCGATCGCCACGATCGTGCTGGTGATCGTGACCCTGCTGGGCGCGCTGCCGGTCTACCGGCGGGTCGCCCAGGAGAGCCCGCACGGCGAGGGCTCCATCTCGATGCTGGAGCGGCTGCTGTCTTTCTGGAAGGGCAAGCTGTTCGTCCTCGCGCTGCTCGGCTTCGCGGCGACGGACTTCATCATCACCATCACGCTGTCCGCCGCCGACGCGAGCGCGCACCTGGTGGAGAACCCGCACCTGACCAGCGTCCTCGGCGGTAAGCAGGTGCTGATCACGCTGCTCCTGGTCGCGCTGCTCGGCGCGGTCTTCCTGAAGGGCTTCAGCGAGGCGATCGGCCTGGCCGTCGCACTCGTCGGGATCTATCTGGCGCTCAACGTGGTCGTGGTGGTGGTCGGCGTCTGGAAGATCATCCAGGCCCCGCACGTGGTCACCGACTGGACCGACGCGCTGACCACCCAGCACGGCAACCCGATCATGATGATCGGCGTGGCGCTGGTGCTCTTCCCCAAGCTTGCGCTGGGCATGTCCGGCTTCGAGACCGGCGTCGCCGTGATGCCGCACATCAAGGGCGACCCGACCGACACCGCGACCAACCCGGCGGGCCGGATCCGCGGCACCCGCAAGCTGCTCACCACCGCCGCCGTGATCATGAGCGCCTTCCTGATCGCCACCAGCTTCATCACCACGCTGCTCATCCCGGCCAAGGAGTTCGAGAACGGCGGTGAGGCCAACGGCCGAGCGCTGGCGTACCTGGCCCACGAGTACCTGGGTGGCACCTTCGGCAGCATCTACGACCTGTCCACCATCGTGATCCTCTGGTTCGCCGGAGCCTCCGCCATGGCGGGCATGCTCAACCTGCTGCCCCGCTACCTGCCGCGCTACGGCATGGCGCCGCACTGGGCCCGCGCGGTGCGCCCCATGGTGATCACCCTCACCCTCATCTCCTTCCTGATCACCTGGATCTTCGACGCCGACGTCGACGCCCAGGGCGGTGCCTATGCGACCGGTGTGCTGGTGCTGATGAGCTCGGCGGCCATCGCGGTGACCATCGCCGCGTACAAGAAGCGCGAGCGCGGCTGGACCGTCGCGTTCGGGGTCATCGCGGCGGTCTTCCTCTACACCACCGTGCTGAACTGCATGGAGCGTCCCGACGGTCTGAAGATCGGTGCCTGCTTCATCGCCGGCATCATCCTGGTCTCGTTGCTCTCCCGGCTGCGCCGCGCGTTCGAGCTGCGCGTCACCAACGTGGTGCTGGACGACGTGGCGGAACGATTCATCCGCGACTACGCCCACCGCCCGCTGCGGCTGATCGCCAACGAGCCGAGCAACCGCGACGTCGCCGAGTACCGCGACAAGATCCGCCAGATCCGCGCCGACAACGACATCCCCGGCGAGGACGACCTGGTCTTCGTCGAGGTCACCGTCCGCGACGCCTCCGACTTCGAGGCCGAGCTGACCGTGCACGGCGAGGTGCTGCACGGCCGCTACCGGGTGCTCACTCTGGAGAGCTCCAGCATCCCGAACGCGATCGCCGCGCTGGCGCTCACCGTCCGGGACCGCACCGGGCAGCAGCCGCACCTCTACTTCGAGTGGACCGAGGGCAACCCGTTCGCCCAGTTCCTGCGGTTCTTCCTGTTCGGTCAGGGTGAGGTCGCGCCGGTCACCCGCGAGGTGCTGCGCGAGGCGGAGCCGGACCGCACCAAGCGTCCACGCGTCCACGTCGGCTGACCCCCGCCCGCACCGCCACGGCCCGTCCGGTCTCCCACGACCGGGCGGGCCGTCGCCGTTCCCGTAGGTGCCTCTAGAGTGCGGTCGGACACCATTCGGTTGGACAAGCACAGCGCCGGACGACGCGAGAAAGGGCCGAGCCCGCATGAGTACCGCACCTGAGCACTACGACCGTCTCCTCGCCGCCCACTACACCTGGATGCTCGGCGGCGACATCCCCGCGCTCGCCGGGACACAGGCCGAACTGCTGGCCGGGCTGGGGGTCGCGCCCGCAGCCGGTTCCGGCACCGCCGTGGACCTCGGCGCCGGACCGGGCACCCAGACCCTGGCGCTGGCCGAGCTCGGCTTCGCGCCCGTCCTCGCGGTGGACACCAGCGCGCCGCTGCTGGAGGAGCTGACCGAGTCGGCGGCGAAGGCCGGGCACGCCGAGGCGGTCAGGACCGTACGGGCCGACCTGCGCGGCGTGCTGCCGGAGCACACCGAGTCGGGTTCGGTGGCGGCGGTGCTCTGCATGGGCGACACCCTCACCCACCTGCCGTCCCGCGCGGACGTCACGACGCTGCTGCGCGACGCCGCCGCGGCGCTCGCCCCGGGCGGGCGGCTGGTGCTCTCCTTCCGCGACCTCACCCGGCCGCTGGCCGGCACCGACCGCTTCCTGCCGGTGCGCTCCACCGCGGACCGGATCATGACCTGCTTCCTGGAGTACCCGGACGAGGACACCGCGCTGGTCCACGACCTGCTCCACACCCGCAGCGGGGACGGCTGGACCCAGCAGGTGAGCAGCTACCCGAAGCTGCGGCTGGCGGTCGGCTGGGTGGAGGGGCAGGTGCGCGCGGCCGGCCTGGAGATCGGCCACAGCGAGACCAACGCGCGGGGGCTGCACGTGCTGGCGGCGGTCCGGCCGTAGCGCCGTAGCGCGCGGAGTCCCGGCAGATCGCGAAGGTTCTTCTCCGGGCACCGATGAGTTCCCGGGAGCCCGCCGGTAGGCACCCGTGGAGCGCCGAGCCGACGGAGTATGGCCGCACGACGCCGCCCACGCAGGGAGGGGCGTGGGCGGCGGGCCGGTGGTCGGGCCGGGTCAGGACGGCAGACGCAGCACCAGGCCGGGCTGGATGAGGTCCGGGTCCTCGCCGACGACGGAGCGGTTGAGCTCGTAGAGGGCGGGCCAGCCGCCGGGGACGCCCAGGTCGGCGGCGAGCTGGTCCAGGGTGTCGCCCTCGCGGACGGTCCACTGGCCGTTCTCCGCGGACGCCGGAACGGACGACGGAGCGGGCGGCGGTAGGACGGTGTCGCGCTCATGGCCGCGGGGTGCCTCGTGGCCACGGGGTGCCTCGTGGCCGTGGGTGGCCTCGTGGCCGCGGCCGCCGGCGGCGCGGGCGCCGCAGACCGGCCAGGGGGAGAGGCCGCGGCGCGCGGCCAGGCGGCGGGCGACCGTGATCTGGTCCTCACGGCTGGCGAGGTCGGGGCGCGGGGCGAAAGCGAGGCCGCCGTTCGCGCGCCAGGTGGGCTGGTCGAACTGGAGGCCGCCGAAGTAGCCGTTGCCGGTGTTGACGTGCCAGTTGCCGTTGCTCTCGCAGTTCGCCACACGCTCCCAGTCGTACCCTCCGCCGTCCGACCTCCCACCGGGGTCGGTCCCGGTGCCCCGGCCTGGGGGTGCGGCGTGGGCCGGGGAAACAGCGAGGGCCACGGTGAGGGCGCAGAGCGCGGTGGGGACAAGGCTGCGAAGACGGGCGGTGGGAGGCATCGGCGGCTCTCAGGTCCGGGGACAGGGAGTGCGCCGCCCGGAGGCGGTGCTCTCCCACCGACGCACACCGGACGGGGCGTACCGGTGGCGACACGTCCGAGAGGTCACCCGCTCGGCCGCCCGGGACCACCCCGCCGGCCCCGCGGCCGTCCCCCTCTCGTCCTCTCGGTGGGCAGCGCGTCGGCGGCCAGCCGGACCGTTAGGTGAAAGCCCCCTCGGCGACGGGCAGTTCGGCCAGGCGCCACTCCAACATGCCGTCGTTGAGCCGGATCGCCCGCCGTCCGCGCGCGGCCAGCAGCCGGACGGCGTCGTACGCGAGCACGCAGTACTCGCCGCGGCAGTAGACGACCACCTCGGTGCCGGCGGGCAGCTCCTCCAGCCGGTCGGCGAGCTCGTCCACCGGGATGGAGCGCGCGCCGGGGATGTGCCCGGCCAGGTACTCCTCCAGGGGGCGGACGTCCAGCACGACGATCTCCCCGGCCTCGGCGCGGGCGCGCAGCTCCTCGTGGTCGACCTCGCGGGCGCCGTCCTCGCCGAGGTAGGCCGCCAGGGCGGGCGGCACGGCGGCCTGGTGGCGCTCGGCGACCTTGCGGAGCAGAGTGAGTAGCTGGCCGACGTCCTCGCCGGAGAGCCGGTAGTGGATCCGGACGCCCTCGCGGCGGGTGGCGACGAAACCGGCCTGCTTGAGCGTCTGCAGGTGGGCGGAGGCGGTGGTCAGGTTGAGCCCGGCGGCCTTGGCGAGCGCGTCCACGGTGCGCTCGCCCTGGGCGAGCAGGTCGAGCAGTTCCAGACGCTTTCCGCTGGCCAGGGCCTTCCCGCTGGCCGCGAACGCGTCGTACAGCCGCGCCTTCGCGCCGTTCTGGCTCATCGTTTCCTCCACGCGGTGCTCGGGGCCTTGATCCAAGGTTCCATGGAATATGGTAATGGGTTCGATCGGCGGGCATCCCCAGTGCTCAGAAGAGATCATCCATAAATCCATGGAATATTGCTATTGGGCCGTGTTGCTGCATCCGGGCGCAGACCGCATCGTCATCACAGGAGGACCGCGATGGATTTCGCCGACGAACACCTGATACCGCTGGTCGACGAGGGGCTGGGCAACAGCGCCTACCTGGTCGACCTGGGCCACGGCCGCGCCCTGGCCGTGGACGCCAGCCGCGACCTGCGCGCCCTGCGGGCGGCCGCCGAGCGGCGCGGCCTGACCGTCGCCTTCGCCGCCGACACCCACCTGCACGCCGACTTCCTCTCCGGCGCCGTCCAGCTCGGCCACGACGACGGCGCCACCGTGCTCGCCTCCGCCGCCGGACACCGCGCCTTCCCGCACACCCCGCTCGCCGACGGCGACGAGGTCGACCTCGGCGGACTGACCCTGCGCGCCCTCGCCACCCCCGGGCACACCGACGAGCACCTCTCCTTCCTGCTCCTCGACGGCGCCGCCGAACTCGGCGTTTTCACCGGCGGCTCACTGATCGTGAACTCCGCCGCCCGCCCCGACCTGCTCGGCCCCGAACGCACCGACGAACTGGCCCGCGCCCAGTACCGCTCGCTGCGCCGCCTCGCGACCCTCCCCGACCACCTCCCGGTCTGGCCCACCCACGGCGCCGGCTCCTTCTGCTCCGCCCCGTCCGGCTCCGCCCGCACCACCACCATCGGCGCCCAGAAGCAGTCCAACCCGCTGCTCGCGGCCCCCACCGAGGACGCCTTCGTCACCGAGCTGCTCGCCAGCCTCGGCAGCTACCCCGCCTACTTCGCCCGCCTCGGCAAGCTCAACCGCACCGGGCCCCGGGTGCTCGACGGCACCCCGCCGCTCCCGCTGCTCGACGCCGCCCAGGTCGGCCGACTGCTGGCGGACGGCGGCCAGGTCGTGGACGTCCGCCCCGCCGTCGACTACGCCGCCGGGCACATCCCCGGCGCCCTCTCCATCCCGCTGCGCGGCCAGTTCGCCAGCTGGCTCGGCTGGCTCCTGCCCGACACCACCCCGCTGGCCTTCGTCACCGGTGACGGCCAGGACCTCGACGAGCTGGTCTGGCAGGCCCACAAGATCGGGTACGAGCGCCTCGCCGGACGCCTGGCCGGCGGCATGCGGGCCTGGCGCGAGGCCGAAGGGCCGGTCGCCGCAACCGAGTTCGTCACCGCCGAGCAGGCCGGGCAGCGCCCCTATCTGGACGTGCGGCAGGAGTCTGAGTTCACCGCCGGGCACGTCCCGGGTGCCACCCACATCGAGCTGGGCTCGCTGGCGGCCCTCGCCGCCGATGCCCCGCAGGGCGCGCTGATCGCCTGCGGCCACGGCGAACGCGCGATGACCGCCGCCAGCATCCTGGAGCGCGCCGGGCACACGGGTCTGGCCGCCCTGCAGGGCGGACCGGACGAGTACGCCGCCGCCCGTGGCGAGCGTCTGGTCGAGGGCGCATGAGCACCGTGGCCCCTGTCGTGGCAGGCGCCGCGGCGAGCCCGGTCCGGCTCGGCCTGCGGGAGAACTGGCTGCAGTTCACCCTGCTGGTCGTGGTCACCGCCGCCGTCGGCGGCCTGGTCGGGCTGGAGCGAACGACCATCCCGCTGATCGGCTCCGAGGTCTTCCGCCTGACCAGTGACCTCGCCGTCTTCTCCTTCATCATCGCCTTCGGCGTCACCAAGGCCCTGACCAATCTCGCCGCCGGAGCCCTGACGGCCCGCTTCCGCCGCAAGCAGCTGCTCGTCGCGGGCTGGCTGATCGGCGTCCCCGTCCCGTTCGTCCTGGCTTGGGCGCCCGGCTGGGGCTGGATCGTGGCCGCCAACGTGCTGCTCGGCATCAACCAGGGCCTCACCTGGTCGATGACCGTCAACATGAAGATCGACCTGGTCGGCCCGAGTCGGCGCGGCCTCGCCACCGGCCTCAACGAGGCCGCCGGCTACGCCTCGCTCGGTGCCACCGCGCTGGTCACCGGCTACCTCGCCACCGCGTACGGGCTGCGCCCGGCCCCCGAGCTGATCGGCGTCGTCTTCGTCGTCGCCGGCCTCGCGCTCTCACTGATCGTCCACGACACCGCGGCGCACGTTGCGCTGGAACTCGCCCAGCACCCCAAGCCCGTCGGTGATGCCCCGGACCTGTGGCGGACCTTCGCGCACACCTCCTGGCGGGACCGCTCGCTGCGCGGCGCCAGCCAGGCCGGGCTGGTCAACAACCTCAACGACGGCCTGACCTGGGGCGTCTTCCCGCTGCTGTTCACCGACCACGGGCTCGGTCTCGCGGCCGTCGGCCTGATCAAGGGCCTCTACCCGCTGCTGTGGGGCTTCGGCCAGATCCCCACCGGCCACCTGGCAGACCGGGTGGGACGCAAGCCGCTGATCGTCGCCGGCATGCTGGTCCAGGCCGTCGGATTCGTCATGGCGCTGGCCCTGCTCGACCGGCCACTGCTGGCCGGCATCGTCTCGGCCGTACTGCTCGGCCTCGGCACCGCGATGGTCTACCCGGCGCTGATCGCCTCCGTCTCCGACCACGCCCACCCCAGCTGGCGCGCCAACGTCCTCGGCACCTACCGGTTCTGGCGCGACATCGGCTACGCGGCGGGCGCCCTGGTCGCCGGGGTGCTGGCGGACGCGCTCGGCCTGAACGCGACCGTCGTCGCGGCGGCGGCGCTCACCGCGGCCTCGGGGCTGCTCGCGGCGCGGCTGATCAAGGAGAAGGTCGTGCACTGATTTTGCGATAGGCGGCG
This sequence comes from Kitasatospora sp. NPDC001159, assembly GCF_053598235.1. Classification (NCBI taxonomy): domain Bacteria; kingdom Bacillati; phylum Actinomycetota; class Actinomycetes; order Kitasatosporales; family Streptomycetaceae; genus Kitasatospora; species Kitasatospora sp. NPDC001159. The sequence goes on along the minus strand of NZ_JBSFJV010000066.1, from coordinate 11,112 downwards.
TTCAACTGCCGTTCGGTAACTGATTCCTGTGGAGGGCCCGTCGCGTTACGCGGCGGGCCCTCACGCAGTCGACGCCGGGGTCGGGCCGTTCGACGACGGCAAGTACCGCAGGGGCCGGTTGCTCGGCGCGCCCGCTGCCCACGGTGTCACCCCCCGAGGACGTGACCAATGTGGTCGTCATTCACCTGCGCTTCGACCACATCGGCTGGGCCGCGGTTCGGGGGCGGCCCGTTCTCCCCCGTGCCACTTGTCTGTTGCGGGTCATGCCGTTGTTGAGGGGCCGGTGCGGATGACGGCGTGGGCGCCTTGGGGACCGAAGAGGTGCAGGATCTCCACGGCGTCGGTGTCGGCGGGGCCGAACCAGTGCGGTTCTGCCGTGTCGAACTCGGCGACCTCGCCCGGGCGCAGGGTGATTTCACGTTCGCCGAGGATGAGGCGGAGTTCGCCGGCGAGGACGTACAGCCACTCGTAGCCCTCGTGGGTCACGAGCTTCGGCTTGCGGGGGCCGAGGACCTGCTTGAACACCTGAACACGGCCCGGGTACTGGGTCAAGGGCACCAGCACGCTGCCACGGTCCCTGCGGTGGGGCGTCAGGTGGACACGCGGATCGCCGGTGGCGGGCGCTGCTACCAACTGGTCAAGGGCCACTCGGTGCGCTTGCGCGAGGGGAATGAGCAACTCCAGCGTCGGGCGCCTCTTGCCTGACTCCAGCCGGGACAGGGTGCTCACCGAGATCCCTGTGTCGGCCGCGAGGGCTTCCAGGGTGAGCCCGCGGTCCCGTCGGAGTGCGCGCAGACGTGGGCCGATGCTGTCGAGGATTTCCGCGAGTTCAGCTTTCACGCGGTCCAGTTTGCAGTCTCAGCAATTTTGCTGGGCCGCGCTGGTCGCCTGGTCCGAGCATGAGCGGGCAGACGATCCCGGACTGGAAGGCGTACCCGTGAGCGAGACATCCCTGGCCACTCCCCCCTCCTTGGCCGTTCGGCGGCGGTGGACGGTGTTGGCCGTCTGCGCTCTGAGCATGTTCCTGGTCGGGCTGGACACCACGATCGTCAACGTGGGCCTGCCTGCGATCGGGCGTGGGACCGGGGCAGGAACCCAGGGGCTGGAATGGATCGTGGATGCCTACACCGTCGTCCTGGCCAGCCTGCTGATTTCTTCGGGCGCGATGGCGGACCGGATCGGTCGCCGTCGGGTGTTCCAGTGCGGCCTGCTGGTCTTCGGGGCCTCGTCGCTGGCGTGCGCGGCCGCTCCTTCGTTGGGCGTGCTGATCGCGGCCCGCACCGTCCAAGGCATGGGGGCGTCGATGCTCAGCCCGGTGGCCCTGGCGATCGTGGTGAACGCGATGCCGGATCCCCGCGAGAGAGCCCGGGCGATCGGCATCTGGGCGTCGGTCTACGGGCTCAGCATGGCCGCCGGACCCGTCACCGGCGGCGCGCTCGTCGCGGCCTTCGGTTGGCGGTCGGTGTTCTGGATCAACGCACCCGTCATCGTCGCCGCGCTCGTGCTGACCGCTGTGTTCGTGCCGGAGTCACACGGACAGCGAGCGCGGCGGCTCGACCTGACCGGCCAAACACTGCTCACGCTCACCGTGTGTGTCTCGGTCGGCCTGCTCATCGAAGGATCCCGGATCGGCTGGACCTCACCCATGGCCGTGGCCGGGTACGTCGTGGCCGTGGCAACCACTGCCGGATTCGTCCGGGTCGAACTGCGTCGGTCCGAATCTCTGATGGACCTCAGCCTGTTCCGGGGTTCCGTGTTCACCACGGCCGTTCTCGGTGCGGTCGCGGTGTTCGTCGCCCTGAACGTCAGCCTCCTGCTGAACACGCTCTATCTCCAGCACGCGCGCGGGTGGACAGCGCTGACGTCAGGTCTGGCGACACTGCCCATGGCACTCGGGGCGACCGTGTGTGCGCCACTGTCCGGCTCCCTGGTGGGGCGCCACGGAGCACGGCTGCCACTCGTCGTGGCAGGCTCGTTCATCGCGATCGGCGGCCTGTGCCTGATCGATCTCGGCCGGGACACGAGCATCCTGCTGCTCCTGGTGGCCTACCTGCTCATCGGCGTCGGGTTCGGCTTCGCCAACGCACCCATCACCAACACCGCCGTCAGCGGCCTCCCGCCCACGCGCGCAGGCGTTGCCGGAGCGATCACCTCTACGGCACGCCAGGTCGGTTCCGCAGTCGGTATCGCCATCGCCGGCGGACTGGTGACCGACGTCGAACCGGCTGGACTGGCCCAGGCATCCCACGCAGGGTGGGCGATCGTCACGGCCTGCGGCCTGTTCCTCTTCGTCGTGGCCCGCGCATCCCGTCCCGCCCGGCGAGCCACATGACCCACAGCAACGCGCGCCTTTCCATCGAAGGCGGCAGGGCATCGCAGGTTCTTTTGCCGCCCCGCCGCGGTTGTGACTGCGGCGGGGCGGAATGCACTGTAGGGCGAGCGTGAGCCGGGCCAGCCGTGCGGCGGGCCCTTTCACGTGCCGGTGGCCCGGACGTAGATGTCGGCCGCGCCCGGATGAAGTCTGTCGGAGGGCCGCTGCACCACAAAGATCTGCCGCCCGGCCTGCCCTTCCGGCAGCAACATTCCCTGGGTCGGCTCGTCGCCCGGCAGCGCGGCCCGCAGGTCCTCCGGCAGCGGGGCGAGGGTGCCGGTCTTCGGCAGGTTGTAGGTGTAGAGGAAGTCGTCGATGTTGACGTAGTCGCCGCCACCGATCCCGTAGTGAATGTAGGCGACCGGCGACCCGTCGGCGGTCCGGGAGAGCACGGCGGCAGCTGGGATGTAGTACCGCCCTTTGTTGGGATGCTGCTTGTAGTGCAGGCCCGCCAGCCGCTCCGCGCGATCGTTGTCGGTCTCAGGCGGATTGAGGGACCGGAGAAACCCGGCTACGCCCCACCAGACGCATCCCACGGTGATCAGCACGCAGAGCGCGAGGAACGTACCCAGGAGCCATCGTGTCCACGACTGGCCACCGGAACTGCCGGATGCCACGTCAGAGCTTCCTGGTCCTGGCATCGCTGGCGCCCCCCATGTCGAACTCCCGGGCCAAACCCGTCCGGTGGAGGCGCTGGAGGTCCCCGTCCGATACGTACCCCATGCCTGGCACGGGGGTTCCCTTCTGCTTGGTGGGATCCTTCTTCTCAAAGTCCCAGTTGTACCGATCGCGGACATGCGTCTTGTAGGTGACGGTCACCTCCGGCGGAGCACCGGGTGATGTCGGCTTGACCTCGATCTTCGCTTCGGTGTTGTAGTGGAAGGAACCGACCGCGTAGAACCAGTCCTTACTGCTCTCCGGTGTCGCGGACATGGGTTGCCAACCGGTCTGCTGGACCAGCGCGACCGGCTTGCCGGTGCGTCGGTACTCCGCCAGAGCCTCGGCCTGCCAGCCTGGGAGGTTGCCGTCCAGGGTGGTGCTCACACTCTCCTGGAAGTCGGGGATGTCCTTCAGCATGTCCTCGACGTTCAGATTGAGCGGCTCGCCGGTACCGGAGAGGTAGTGCGCCATGTTGGCGCTGGCATGCGTGCCGCCGGCCGCGAACGGCATGGCAGCGATACCGGCCCCCAGCCTGGCCGCCAGCATGCGGTCCTTGTCGGTCGGGCTCTCCGTGTTGTAGTCGCCCGAGCCCCGGTCGTACGGATCGGGCGGCAGCAGCACCCCGCCCTCACCACCGAAGACCTTCGGCAGGTCGCGTGCGCCGGCCAGATCCTCACCCACCACCCGCTTCGTCCAGTCGTCGAAGTGACGGTACTTCACCGCATCGTTGATGCGGTCCAACTCATGCCCAGCAGTGCTGCTGACGTCGGCGGCGTAGGTCGTGGCAGCCTTCAACAGGTTGCGCATGTCTCCGGCGACGCTGGCCAGCCGACGGGCCTCGCCATCACCATCAGGGTCGTTTCCACTCAGCCAGGAGGGATAGGCGATGTCGCCGTCCTCTTTGATCGTGAGGCTGTTCGCGCGGGCCAGGTCGTCGGCTTCCGCCACCCACCGGCGCGCGAGCGCCAGACCTGTGGTGGCATTGACAAGGGTGAGCTGTGCGGCCTCCATCTCCTGCTCGGCGATCGACATTTCGTCGATCAGCTCCTTCAGCGCTCGCCGTCCCAGGTCTGCGGCATCGCCGCTCCAGCCCTCCTGGAGCGTGGAGAGGACATCGACAGCGAGGAACCGGGCCGCGCTGATGGCGCTTCCGACCTTGTCCCACTCCTCCGACGCCCGATGGAACGCTTCAGGGTCGCAGGATCGGATCTGTTGCAGGGTGACCGGCTCGGGGAAGCGGCGGTCGTGATCGGGCTTGCCAGGCTTGCGGCGGCCGTCGGGTTGTTCGTAGTCGTAGACGGAAGGCATCAGCCGTTGTCCTCCAGCAGGGCGGCGGCGCTGCGCAGCTGCTCTGCGACGGTGGTTTCCTGGCGGTAGTAGTTGGTCGCGGTGGTTCGAAGTCCCTCGGCGAGCTTGCGCATCGCGTCGGTGACCTTGCCAGTCTCCTTGGACCAGTGGCCCGTGCACGTGTCAAGGGATGAGCCGATGGTCCATTCGCTGTGGCGGGTCGCGGCTGCAGCCGACTCACCGAAGCCGGTGTCCGCCTGTGAGACCTTGTCCGCTCCCTCATCCAGCTTGGCTGCTGCTACAGGGAGCCGTTCCGGCTCCGAGATGTATCCACCCACCCCATGCCCTCCCCAAGTCCGGGTGTGGTTCCGGTTCTCACGCTAAACGACCGAACCGGAAGGAGCGCAGGCGAACGGGACGACTTGTGAGGGCTCGCCGGTCAGGCGGCTTCGGCTTGGTCGACTGCGGCAGCGCTCGGCTGCGCGAGCCAGACCAGCCGTGCAGTGATCCCCGGTCGCCGGGCGAAGTGGCGCACGGCTCGCTCGGGCGACGCGAGGGTCATGCGCGCCCGCCCGTCGACGCTGATCACATGGGTCGGGCCGTCGTTGTCGGCGAGCCCCCAGGCCGCGACCCTCCCATCGGCATCCGCAGCGCTCTCGTCGTACACCTGGACGACGGCGAACAGCCGGGGTGCGGTGTCGAGCACGAGCCCGCACAGCTCCTGGTCGAAGGTCAGATCGGTCGGCGGGCTCATGGCCGTTCACAGCTGGCAGAAGTCCTCATTCAGCGGCGACACCGCCAACTGCATCTACGTTGCAGCGGCACCCGATAGTGCCATCAAGATCCGCGAGAGTGACGCCCCCGACGTCATCATCGCCACAACGCCTGACAAGCTCCGCGCCTTCCTGCGTGGCGTCAAGGCAGGAGAGTTCGACCATCTGACGATGTAGTGAGAACTACCCTGGCGGGCATGGATTGGCTCGATCGGGTAGCGGGACTGAGGCGCTGGGCGCGCAACGGAGTTCGCGCGCCGCACAAGCCGTTGTTGCTGCTGTACGCGCTTGGCAGTTACCAGCGGGACACCGAGGGCGAGCTGCGCTACAGCGCGGTGGAGGGGGAGCTCAGTCGGCTGCTCGCCGAGTACGGGCCGTCGCATGCGACGACTCCCGCTTACCCGTTCCACTATCTGGTCAACGACGGGGTATGGGAGGTACGGACCGACTCGGGGCCGGGGAGCCCCGGTACCGGGGTCGGGGTTCTTCGTTCGAGCGGGGCCACCGGCAGGCTCGCGTCCGAGCTGCGGGCGGCGCTCGGCGCGGAACCGGCTCTGCTGGGGCGGATGGCCAGGGTGTTGCTGGACGCCCACTTCCCGCCGTCCTTGCACGCCGACCTCTGTGAATCCGTCGGCCTCGACCTGGAGCACGCGGAGAGCGGGACGATGAACGGCGCGGACACCGTGGCCCGGCGGCAGCGGGACCGGCGGATGCGTGAACTGATACTCACCGCCTACGAGTTCCAGTGCGCGTTCTGCGGTTACGACGGAGCCCTCGGCGCGAGTTCGGTCGGGCTGGAGGCCGCGCACGTGCGCTGGTGGTCGCACGAGGGGCCGGACGAGGTCGACAACGGTCTGTGCCTGTGCTCGCTGCACCACAAGCTCTTCGACAAGGGCGTCCTGGGCCTGGGGGAGGGCCGTCGCATCCTCGTCTCCCAACGGTTCGTCGGCCGCAGTGAGGCCAGTCGGCAGCACGTGCTCGCGCTGGCCGGACGCCCCGTCATCGGTCCGCAGCCGGGCCTTCCGCCGGTCGCGGACCGGCACCGGGAGTGGCATGTGCGGCAGGTGTTCCACGGCGCTCCGCGTCAACCCGTGGACTGCGCGGCGACGACGGTCTGATGCTCTGCCCGTGGCGAATTCGCGGCGGGCAGAGAAAGAGCATCCGGGGGTGCTCCGGGGGTGAGAGTGGGGTCGACGGCATCTCCGCCTCGACGACTCGACATGGAGAACCAGATGACTCCACTCACCGCGCTCCCGCCCCGGGCGGAGCAGGGCGACACCCCGCCCAGCCGCTTCGACGACCACCTGGCGGCGCAGTTGCTCGCCCAGCGGATCGTCCTCCTCGGCACGCAGGTCGACGACGTGTCGGCCAACCGGGTGTGCGCGCAGCTGCTGCTGCTCTCCGCGGAGGACCCGCGTACCGACATCAGCCTGTACATCAACAGCCCTGGCGGGTCGGTCACCGCGGGTCTCGCCATCTACGACACCATGCGGCTCATCCCGAACGACGTCTCGACGCTGGCGATGGGGTTCGCGGCCAGCATGGGTCAGTTCCTGCTCACGGTGGGGGCGTCCGGCAAGCGGTTCGCGCTGCCGAACGCGCGGATCATGATGCACCAGCCCTCGGCGGGCATCGGTGGCACCGCCGCGGACATCGAGATCCAGGCGGAGAACCTCCAGTTCACCAAGAGGGCCATCGAGCGGATCACCGCCGAGCACACCGGGCAGAGCGAGGAGACGATCGCGCGGGACGGCGACCGGGACCGCTGGTTCACGGCGGAGCAGGCCAGGGAGTACGGGATCGTGGACCGGGTGGTGGAGTCGGTCGCCGACATCCGCCCGGCCTCGTCGCGCCGACGGATGGGGTTGTGACATGGGGTCGTACACAGTTCCCTACGTCATCGAGCGGACCGCACACGGTGAGCGGTCCTACGACGTCTTCAGCCGGCTGCTGAACGAGCGGATCATCTTCCTCGGCACCGAGATCGACGACGGGGTCGCGAACGTGGTCATCGCGCAACTCCTGCACCTGGAGTCGGAGAGCCCGGAGCGTGAGATCTCGATCTACCTCAACTCGCCCGGTGGATCGTTCACTTCGCTGATGGCGATCTACGACACGATGACGTTCGTGCAGGCGCCGATCTCCACGTTCTGCGTCGGTCAGGCGGCGTCGACGGCGGCGGTGCTGCTGGCCGGCGGAGATCCTGGGCGGCGGTTCGTGCTCCAGCACGCGCGGGTGCTGCTCGGGCAGCCGGCCAGTGGCGGCCGGCAGGGGACGGTCTCCGACCTCAGCCTCGCGGCCAAGGAGGTGGTCCGCATCCGCTCGCAGGTGGAGGAGGTCCTGTCCCGGCACACGCAGCACGACGTGGCGACGCTGCGCGCGGACATGGACCGGGAGAAGGTGCTCACCGCCGAGGAGGCCGTCGCCTACGGACTCGCGGACGAGGTGCTGAGCCGACGGCTCGCGTTCGTCTGATCGCGCGTCGTGGCCGATGACCGAACCGGCGGCCGGTACCACGGGGGTGTGCCGGCCGCCGGTTCGGCCAGGCGGCGAGTTGCGTCAGGCGGCGAGGCAGAGGCCGTCGTACTGGGCCGTGGGCGACGTGGGGCCGCGGCTCACCCGGCCTTGACCCACCCGGCTCCGGGCGTACCGGGCCAGCTCGTCCTGGGCGAGCGAGAGCAGGTCGGCGAGGCCGAGTCCGAGCGCCTTGGCGGCGGCCGCGAGCACCTCGGAGGAGGCCTCCTTGCGTCCGCGCTCCAGCTCCGACAGGTACGGCATCGAGATCCGGGCCGTCTCGGCGACGTCCTTCAACGTGCGCTCCTGGGCGAGCCGCTCGCGTCGCAGTGCGTCGCCGATGAGGTCACGCCACAGGGGTTCCCTCGGCGCGGGTGTCTCGGGGGCTCCGGACGGTTGCTGCGGCGCACGGGTCGCCCCGGTGGAACCGGGCGGCGAGGCCTGTGGGCGCAGGGGGTGGCCAACTGTTGTCAATTTCATCAGCATTCCTCACTGTTCCGGGCATTTCGCCCGACTGTCGGTGGCAGCCGGTACGGTCACCTGGTGATCGTGACGCAGGCGTACCGTTTTGCGCTCGACCCGACTGAGCGTCAGGTCGGTGCGTTGCTGCGGCATGCCGGGGCGGCGCGGGTGGCCTACAACTGGGCGCTCGCGCGGGTCAAGGCGAACCTGTCCCAGCGGGAGGCGGAGAAGTCCTACGGCATCGAGGACCTCACGCCCTCCTTCGGCTGGTCGATGTACTCCATGCGCAAGGCGTGGAACCAGGCCAAGAACGACGTCGCGCCGTGGTGGGCCCAGTGCTCCAAGGAGGCGTACACCACTGGCCTGGACCAGCTCGCCACGGGGCTGAAGAACTGGTCCGACTCCAGGAACGGCAGGCGCAAGGGCCGCCCGATGGGCTTCCCGCGCTTCAAGTCGAAGCGCAAGGCCGTCAAGTCCTGCCGGTTCACCACCGGCGTCATCCGCCTGGACGGGCGCACCCACGTCGTGCTGCCCGTTCTCGGCCGGATCAAGACCCACGAGTCCACCCGCAAACTGGCCCGCCGGATCGAGAACGGCACCGCGAGGATCAAGTCCGCGACCGTGCGCCTGGACGCCGGACGCTGGTACGTCTCCTTCTCCGTCGAGGTCGAGCGCAGCGAACCCACCCCGAGGCGGCCGAACACGGTGATCGGCGTCGACCTCGGCGTCAAGACCCTCGCGGTGTACTCCGACTGCCGCCCCCCGACCGAGAACCCGAAACACTACGACTACGCCCAGAAGAAGCTCCGCCGCCTGTCCCGCACCACCTCCCGACGCACCGGGCCCGACCGTCGCACCGGCCGGCACCCCTCGAAGCGATGGCTGCGCGCCAACGACCAGCGCAACAAGATCCACCACCGCATCGCCAACCTGCGCCGCGACGGCATCCACAAACTCACCACCGAACTCGCCCGCGAGTACGGCACGATCGCGATCGAAGACCTCAACGTCACCGGGATGGTGAAGAACCGCAGGCTCGCCCGGGCCGTGTCCGACGCCGGATTCGGCGAGATCCGCCGCCAACTCGCCTACAAAACCGTGTGGAACGGCGGCCGGCTCGAAGTCGCCGACCGCTGGTTCCCCAGCTCCAAGACGTGCTCCCACTGCCACGCAGTGAAACCCAAACTGCCTCTCCGGGTACGTACGTTCACCTGTGGACACTGCGGGCTGGTCATCGACCGCGATGAGAACGCCGCGCTCAACCTCGCTTCCCTCGTGAAGCACCACGTCGCCGGGAGTGGCCCGGAGACACGAAATGGACGTGGAGCCGACCGTAAGACGGGACCTGGTCCCGCTGGCGGCTGCGAAGCGTCTACCTCGCACCGGCCCTCCAGACCGGGTCAGACGAGGACCTTTGCCCAGTGATGGGCAAATCCCTGAGATTCACTGATCTCTCAGGGAACGGATGACGCGGGCTTCGTTCGGCGCATGAGTGCTCACCCCTTCAGCCTAGGGATCCGGGGCGTCAGGGGAAGGGAGTGGCGTTCTGCCCTGGGTGAAGCCGCACGGGCGGCCCGTTACGCGCGCGGTGTCTGCTGGCTGTCGTAGTGCTCCTGGGCGGCGAGGAGTTCGTCTCCGTGCTGGCCGAACCACTGGATGAGTTCGGTCAGCGGCCCGGCCAGGCTGGCACCGAGATCCGTCAGGCTGTAGGTCACCTGGGGCGGGTTGGTGGGCGCGACACGGCGGCCGACGAGCCCGGCCCGGGCCAGTGCCTTGAGGTTCTGCGACAGCATCTTCTGACTGATGCCACCGACTCGTTGGTGCAGCTGCGCGAAGCGGTGCGGTCCGGCGATGAGGGCCGAGATCCTGAGTTCCGCAGTTCGTGGGCACGGAGGAGCCTTGCGCTTGGCGTCGGTGCAGGTCACGGCGTTGCGAGGTGTGTGCCGGGCTGGAAAAACGTGGGCACACGCCTATAGATAGAGCCTTGTGATGTCCTGGTGTGATCGTTCATGCTGTGGGCATGTACTTGCGGACCACCCAGCGGAAGAACAAGAACGGCACGACGGTCCGCTACGTGCAGCTGGCCCACAACCGGCAGATCAACGGCACCACGCAGGCCGAGGTGGTCTACAACTTCGGCCGCGAGGACCGGCTCGACACCGGCGGGCTGCGCCGCCTGGTCGCCTCGATCAACCGCTACCTGGGCGAGGACGGCGCCGACGCGACCGCTCCCGTGGCCGGAGGCGGCCTGGAGGTGACCGGCTCGCGCCCGCTCGGGGCGGTCTGGCTGCTCGAGGGCCTGTGGCGGCACCTGGAGATCGACACCGCACTCGCGAAGATCCTCGGCGCGCGTCGCTTCCGCACCGATATGGAGCGGGTGCTGTTCGCGCTGGTCGCCAACCGCACCATCGCCCCCGCCTCCAAGCTCTCGGCCGCCGAGTGGGCAGGCCGCGACGCGGCGATACCGGGCCTGGAGACGATGGACGAGGACCAGGCCTACCGGGCGATGGACCTGCTGGTGGACGCCGACGCCCAGGCCGAGGTCCAGGAGGCGGTGTTCTTCGCGGTCGCCAACCTCCTCAACCTCGAGGTCGACCTGCTCTTCTTCGACACCACCAACACCTACTTCGAGCGCGACGAGCCCGACGAGGGCGAGGCACCGTTCCGCGCCTACGGCAAGAGCAAGGACCACCGCGACGACCTGCCGCAGATCACTATCGGACTGGCCGTCACCAAGGAAGGCGTCCCGGTCCGCTGCTGGGTATGGCCCGGCGGGACCAGCGACCAGGCGATCCTCCCGCAGGTCATGGACGACATGCGGGACTGGAAGCTCGGACGCGTGATCACCGTGGTCGACCGCGGCTTCTCCTCTGCTGACAACCTCGCCTACCTCACCCGCGCCGGCGGCCACTACATCGCCGGGATGCGCATGCGCGACGGAGGCGACCTCGCCGAAGCCGCCCTCGCCCGCCAGGGCCGCTACCAGCAAGTCCGCGACAACCTGCGCGTCAAGGAGGTCAAGCTCGACCAGGCTCCCGGCCGGCG